>NZ_JBITBT010000038.1:0-10623 GCF_044452505.1 Amycolatopsis sp. NPDC051903
TTGGATCTTGCGAGGCGAGTTGTCATGATCTTGCGTTGTGATCGACTCACTGTCGCAGCGTCTGGTGCCCGTCTGGTGCCCGACGAGTTGTGGGCACTGGCGGAACCGTTGATCCCGCCGGCGAAGGAGCGTCCCCAGGGAGGCGGGCGCTCGAGAACGGATCCGCGGGCGGTATTCACGGCGATCGTGTTCGTGCTGACCAGCGGCTGCGCCTGGCGACACCTGCCGCCGTCGTTCGGGGTGAGCGTTCCCACGGCCCATCGGACCTTCACCGAATGGACCGAGGCCGGACAGTGGCGACAGCTGCACCACACGGTGCTGGACGAACTCGGCAGCCGGGGGCTGATCGACTGGTCCCGCGCGGTCCTCGACGGAGCATCCGTCAGGGCCAAAAAAAGGGGCGGACTGACCGGTCCCAGCCCGGTCGACCGCGGCAAACCCGGCTCGAAGATCCACGCCCTCTCCGACCGGGCCGGACTGCCGCTGACCGTCGCCGTCTCCGCGGCCAACACCCACGACAGCCACGCGCTCAAACCCCTGGTCAACGCGATCCCCGCCATCCGCTCTCGCCGCGGGCCACGACGACGCAAACCAGCGAAACTCCACGCGGACAAGGCCTACGACATCCCCGCCCTGCGCGACTGGCTCCGCCGGTGCCGGATCATCCCGCACATCGCCCGCAAAGGCATCGAATCCAACGAGAAACTCGGCCGCCACCGCTGGGTCATCGAACGGACGATCGCCTGGCTGACCGGCTACAGGCGCCTCACCATCCGATACGAACGCAAACCCAGCCACTACCTCGCCTTCCTCACCCTCGGCGCAACCATCACCTGCTACAAGAAACTCGCCAAATGAGACAAGGTCTTAGCCCAGTACGGGCCCGCGCGCCGGCCCAGCCCTGGGGAGGAGCCCGCAGTGACGCAAGAGGAGATGGACCGGCTGAGACTCCTGCGCTGGCGGCTGGACGGGCTGAGGTGCGGCAAGAAGAAGCCGCCCGTGCCCCGGGCGCAGCTCCAAGCGGAGATCTGCACGATGATGGGCGAGCCGGACGCCCAACAGGCGGTGCTCAAGGCTCGCGCAGCAGCGAAGTCTGCTCGCAAGCGGGAACGGCTCGACGTGCGGGCAGCGGCGCGGGCGAAAGCGCGGGTCGGGGGCAAGCGCAAGCCGCCGCCCCTTCATGGTGTGGGTGCTGGTCGTAGTCGCGTTGTTCTTTCCCGTTTCATGCCGGTCGCGGTGCCCATCGGGTCGTGCAGGTGTTCGTGAACCGCTTCCGGATCGACCCGCCGTGGGGCGTCGGCGGGGGCACGTCGGCCCACGATCAGGCGATGAAAGGCGCCGGCTTGAGTCAAGCCGAGTACGAGGAGGCGAAGAAGGCTGGCGCCGACAAGCGCAGCTGCGTCGACATCGCCGTCCGGGTCGGCGACATCCGGCAGGAGAACATCGGTGTGACGGGCATCGTCGGCCACTGCAGGAACGCCCGGCCGGCGACCGTTCAGCCGAGCATGCCGCGACCCAGCCAGTCCTCGGCATCCCGTACGCCGGGCAGGGCGAAGAAGTAGCCGCCGCCGAAGGGTGAGATGTAGTCGACCAGCGGTTCGTCGATGAGCAGCGTCTGGACGGCGAGGAACTGCCGGTCGAGGTCGGCGTTGAAGCAGATGAAGATCATCCCCATGTCGAGCTGCCCGTTGCGCTCGATGCCGGCGCTGTAGTTGAAGCCACGGCGCAGCATCCGCCGGTCGTCGGCCGTGCCGTCGTGCGGGTTGGCGAGCCGGGTGTGCGCTGTCAGCGGCACCGTGTTGCCGTGTGCGTCCCTGAAGTAGCTGGGGATCTGGAACTCCTCCTGGCCGGCTACTCCTTCGCCGGGGCGCCCGGACAGCGGCGCGCCGGTGTCCCGGTCACGGCCGAAGATCCGCTGCTGCTCGTTGATCGAGATCCGGTCCCAGAACTCCACGAACATCCGGATCAGGCGGACCACGTGGTAGGTACCGCCGGTCACCCAGTCCGGTTCGTCGCCGCCGGCCTTGGTCCACACCAGCTGATCAACGAGATCGGGGTGGCCGAGGAACTCCTCGTTGGCTGTGCCGTCCTTGAAGCCGAACAGGTTGCGGGGCGTCCCGCTCGGCCGCGGCGGGCTGGTGAAGCCCTCCATCTGCCACAGCACCTGCAGGTCGGCGCGGGTCGCGCGCATCAGGATGCGCAGCGCGTGCAGCACGGTGTCGGGGTGATCGGCGCAGATCTGCACCAGCAGGTCGCCGTCGCAGCGGTCGGGGTCGAGCGCGTCGTTCGGGAACTCGTCCATCGCGCGGAGCCGGGCCGGTTTGACGCCGGCGAGACCGAACCGGTCGTCGAACAGGCTCGCACCGACACTGACCGTGACGGTGAGACCTTCGGGCACCGTACCCGGGCCGAGCACACCGTTCTCGTACGGGGTCGACACGAGCCCGTCGTCGCTGCCGCGCCCGGCCGGTGCGTCGTCCCCGTCGGCCAGATAGCGGATCGCCGCCGTCAGCGTCTGGAACATCCGCCGCAGCGCCGGCCGGTCGGCCGCGGTCACGAGGAACGCGGCGACGACCGCCGCGCGCTGCGCGGGCTCGAGAATGCCGGCCTGGTGGGCGCCTTCGAACGACCGGCTCGCCGGCACGGCGGTGTCGTGGTCAGTCATGGGTGATCGGGCCTCTGTCGCGGGTGGCGTTGCGCGGGTCGAGGACGACCGCGGCGTGGGAGAGCAATTCGACGCTGTGCTGCACCGCCGCATTGACCGCGGCTCGCTGCCGAACGGGCAGTGCCGCCAATCCGCCCCAGCCGTCGGCGTGGTGGTGGCTGCGGACCAACTGCTGGGTGAGGCGCAGCTGCTGGTCGGTCTGGTCCAGGTACGGGTTCTGCTTGCGCAGTATCGGCCGCAGCGGGTCCAGGGCCCGCCAGACCCCGGTGAGGTTCGCGTCCACGGTCGCCAGCTCGGTCTGGCTGCCGGCATCGCCGATCCCGTTCAGGTCCCATTGCAGGGCATCCTCGAGGATCTCGTGAGCCCGCCGGCCCATGTCGATCGGCGTGATCGCGTTCGGCAGCGCCAGTTCGTCGGCGAGCCGCCCGATCGCCTCGAGCAGTGCGTCGACGTGCGGCACGATCGTCGCCACCGGCCGGTCGTGCCACAACATCGCCTCGATCTTGCGGAAGCCCGCGAAGTCCGCGTCCGCGAGGCGGCCGGGGGCGACGCCGCGCGGCGGGTCGGCGTTGATGTCGTCACCGGTCTCGTCGTACGCCCGGTAGGCGCCGCCCAGCGTCTCGTAGGTGAGGTGCGCGATCAGCCAGTCGCGTTTGGCGGCTGCCGCATCGCCGGCTTGCAGGTCGCTGCACAGCCGCTTGACCTGCTGGGTGAGCGCGGGCAGCTGTCCGGTGATCCAGCCGAGGTAGCTGTTGATCGGGATCCGCAGGTCCAGCCCGGTGACGGGGATGATCCCGTGCACGTCGTAGGGCAACGGGTCACCGGTGACGACGACCGGCAGGCTGCACTTGATCGTGTAGTCGGTGATGCAGACCCAGCGGTACGTTCCGGGCGGCACCGATGCCGTGACCGCGCGGCTGACGCCGCGGCCGAAGTGCTCGACCTCGACGTAGATCCGCTCGGTCGCGGGGTCCTCCAGGTAGATCTCCGCGCCGGCGCCCTCGTTGTTGAAGAACACGAAGTCGTAGCGGCCTGCCGGTCCGCCGAGCCAGTCGTCGATGCCGTAGGGCGAGCCGACGACCAGAACAACGGGCTGCGGCCGGCTTGACGGCAGAGGTGGTGCGGCCGAGGCCGTCGTGCTGCTCACCGAGCCCAGCCTGGGTGTCGGTCGTGAACGCATTCGGTGACGCCCATTGCGCACCAGTGAACAGCGTGTGACTCGGACGCGATTTATCCGGGCAACCCCGGCGGATGGAAATCGCCGACGTCCTGAGACTTCCCGGAACGTTCATGACCTGATGCTCGCGGCGCCGAGACCCGCGGCAGTTGACTTTGGCGTGGTCGGCGGTTCAGGCCGACTCCCCACCACGAGAACCGAGGTACGAACCCCATGTCGCAGAACGATTCGGACGGCACGAGACCGACCGCGGACCGCAACCGGATCACCCGGCGCCGGCTGATCCAGGCGGCGGGAGCCGCGGGTGCCGCGGTCGCCGCGGGCGGGCTGTCGGCCGCCCCGGCCGAGGCCGCACCGGGCCCGTCGAGCCCGAAGCCGCCGCACCATCCGCATCGCACGGGCACGATCAAGGACCTGAAGCACGTCGTGATCGTGATGCAGGAGAACCGGTCGTTCGATCACTACTTCGGCACCCTCGACCTGGCCGGTGCCCGCGGCTTCGGTGACAAGCAGGTGCTGACCTGGCAGAACGGCCAGACGATCTACTACGACCCCAACAGCCGCGCCGAGGGTTACCTGCTGCCCTACCACGCGGACAGCCTGAAGTACAACGCGCAGAACACCAGCGCACGGAACCGGTACTTCAAGGAAGCCGACGTGCCGTGGCACCACGCGATCGCCAAGGCGTACACCGTCGGTGATCACTACTTCTGCTCGCTGGACACCAGCACCAGCCCGAACCGCATCATGATGTGGGCCGGCACCAACGACGCGGCCGGCGTGCAGGGTGGTCCGGTCATCAACAACAACGGCGACTACGGCTACGCCTACAAGTTCAAGACCTACCCGGAAACGCTGCAGGACGCCGGTGTCAGCTGGCAGATCTACGTCAACAACGACACCGACGACAACTTCCTCGGCGACTACACCGACAACACCGTCCGCTCGTTCGCGGCGTTCAACCCGGCGAACGCGACCCCGCAGAACAGCCAGCCCCGCAAGGGCCTGCTCGCGCGTGGCAACGTGCTGCACACCCACACCACGCCGCCCGCCGGCATCAAGAACGACACTTCCAACATCGACTACGTGTTGCGGGACTTCATCGCCGACTGCTCGGCGGGCGTCATCCCCGAGGTGTCCTGGATCGTCGCACCCGCGGCGTGGACCGAACACCCGACGTACGCTCCGAACAACGGCGCGGTCTACACCGACCGGGTGATCCAGGCGGTGCACGACAACCCCGAGCTGTGGGAGTCGACGCTGATCATCTTGAACTACGACGAGCC
The DNA here is from genome assembly GCF_044452505.1 of Amycolatopsis sp. NPDC051903. NCBI lineage: Bacteria > Bacillati > Actinomycetota > Actinomycetes > Pseudonocardiales > Pseudonocardiaceae > Amycolatopsis > Amycolatopsis sp. NPDC051903. The sequence goes on from NZ_JBITBT010000038.1 coordinate 5,129, forward strand.
CGACCACGCGAACCGCATCGGTGAAGGCGGCTTCTTCGACCACGTCGTGCCGCCGATCCCGGAGGTCGGCACCGTCGGTGAGCGTGCACCCGGAATCAAGCCCGGCTTCGGCGGTCGCGTGCCGTTCGTGCTGGTCTCGCCGTGGACCCGTGGCGGCTTCGTCAACTCCGAGGTCTTCGACCACACCTCGACGATCCAGTTGATCGAGGAGTGGACCAAGAGCCTCGGCAAGCCTGCCGTCTGCGAGAACATCAACGACTGGCGGCGCGGCGTCTCCGGCAACCTGCTCTCGGCGATCGACTTCAGCCACTTCGACGCGTCGTTCCCGGAGTTGCCGAAGCCCGCTGACCTGCTCGCGTCGGTCGTCGCCGACCGCAGCCTGCCGGCAGTGCCCCAGCCCGCCATCGGTGCGCAGGTCATGCCGACCCAGCCGATCACCGGCACCGCGAAGCGGAGCCCGCTCTCGTTCCAGCCCAACGGCGTCCTCGTCGAGAACCGCGCCACCGGGACCGCGACCGCGACCTTCACCGTCCAAGGCGGGCCCCAAGGCAAGGCGATCAACATGGTCGGGCTGGCCGACAAGTACGTGCCCGCCCTGGTCGGCGCGGAGCCGCTCGGCATCGGCCAGGACGCGCTGCCGCTCACGGCCAGCAACCAGCGGTCGAACTCGTACACCTGGGACACCAAAGCGACGAACGGCAAGTACGCGTTCACCTTCTACGGACCCGACCACTTCGTCCGCTCGTTCGCCGGCACTGTCGTCCCGGCAAGCGACAAGACCTCGGCCCAGCCGCGGGCTGACGTCCACCTGGTCAAGGGATACACACGGCCAGCCACTCCGGGCAAGCCGAGCAAGTCGGTCGACGCGACCCTCGAGTTCTCCCTGTTCGCCGAGGGCCGCCAGTCGGTGACCTTCACGCTGACCGCGAACGACTTCGCGGGCACGACAACGACTGTCGAGGTGCCCGCCGGTAAGCACCAAGTCGTCACCTGGCCGACCGAGGACGGCTACTACGACGTGATCATCACCGCAAAGGAGTCTGCCGACTTCAGGCAGCGGTTCGCCGGTCGCGCCGCGGAAAAGTGAGCCTTTCGCCCACCGTTTGAGCTCGTCGCGACGTGCCCGCGTTCCCGCCGGATCGCGGGCACATCCGCGATGCGGCGACGCCCTGGCCACGCTGAGGGGTTTCGAAGTCGTGGCGTGCGGTGGGGGTGCGGCGGTCGAGTGGGTCATCGGGGCGAGCAGCCGCGGCCCAGGCACTGACGAACCAGACCCCTACCCAGGACGTGACCCAAAGCAGTGGACGGGCCACCCCTGACCCTCAACCGCAGCGTAACGGCTCCTTACTATGACTGCCATCACGTGCCCCGGTCTGGTTGCCGCGCGGGTCGGTGTCCGCGACGAGCAGCCCTGGCGGGTCGTACGCGGACGTGCTGACCAGCGTCGTGTCACCGGTGGACGTGGTATGCCGGGCCACGTTCCTGTCGTCGTCGTAGGTGAGGTCGACGACCTCGGCGTCCTTCGCCGTCGCCCACGGCACGTTCGACGCCATCCCGGCGCGGCTGGTGCGGGTCACGTTCCCGGCGGCGTCGTAGCCGTACGTCCTCGTCGGGCCAGGTCAGTGGGGTCCTCGGTGGACGTGAGGACGTTGCCGGCGCGGTCGTAGGTGGTTTCGAACGGCGTTTGTTGGTCTCCGGGAGCCGTCGGGCGAGGATTCGGACGGAGTTCCGCGCTTGGCGAAGGGATACCATGCTTTCCGCTCTGCCTGTTGACCGCGACGACCCGTTCGACCCGCCACCGCAGCTCGGGTCCTGCCGGGAGGACACGCCGATCGCACGTTTGCGTTACCCGGACGGGCACGTGGGGTGGCTGGTCACGTCCTATTCGGCCAGTCGGGCGGTCCTGGGCGACCCGCGGTTCAGCAACCGTCAGGAGCTGCGGCGCAACGCCGTCCACGGTGGCGCTGGGCACGAACCGCCGGCGTCACCCGGGATGTTCCTGCGGACCGACCCGCCCGTGCACACCCGCTACCGGCGGATGCTCGCGAAACACTTCGGCCTCCAGCAGATCACCGCGTTCGCGCCGACGGTGTCCCGGATCGTCGACGAGCGGCTGGACGCGCTGCTGGCGGGCGGCCCAGTCGCCGACCTGGTGACGTCGTTCGTGGTTCCCGTCTCGCTCCGGGCGATCTGCGACCTGATGGGGATCAGCACCGAGCACCGACAGCGCTTCCACGCCAGCTCCACACTTGCGGCGGACGCGGAGGCGGAGGAAGCGGCGCGCGCACGGGCGTTCGCCGAGCTTTCCGCGCTGCTGTCGGACATCGTCGCGGCCGAACGGGCGGCACCGGGCGAGGGCGTGCTCGGCGACCTGGTCCGCCGGGGTGACGTCACCAACCAGGAACTCGCGAACCTCACCCTGCTGCTGCTCACGGTCGGCCACGACACCACTTCCAGCATGCTCTCGCTGAGCGCGTTCGTCCTGCTGCGACAACCGGACCAACGCACCACCCTTACCAGGAACGCCGACGGTGCCGTGGAGGAACTGCTGCGGTACCTCACGATCATCCAGTTCGGCACCGTACGGACCGCGTTGGAGGACGTCGAGGTCGACGGGGTGGTGATCAGCGCGGGCGAGGCGGTCACGGTCTCGTTGCCCGCTGCGAACCGCGATCCGCGCCAGTTCCGCGACCCGGACGTGCTGGACCTCAACCGACCGGCGGGCGCGCACCTGGCGTTCGGGCACGGCGTGCACCACTGCCTCGGCCTGCACCTCGCCCGCCTGCAGCTGCGGCTGGGGCTCGTCGGGTTGTTCGGGCGGCTGTCGGGCCTGCGGCTGGCGGTGCCGGCAAGCGAGATCCGGTGCCGTGACCGGAAGTCGGTGTACGGGGTGCACCGGCTTCCGGTCACGTGGTGACCATCAGCTGCAGAAGAGGATCCGCGTCGTCATGGCGAAGCGCACGAACTGGTCGACCTGCTCCTCGCTGAGCCCGCTGAGCTTCACCAGCTCGCGGGTGGTGGTCTCGCCGCCGGCGAGGAGGACCTCCAGGGCCGGCACGAGCCTGCTGTCGAACCGGAACCTGCCGGCCACGCACGAGAACTCCACGTGGTCGCCGTCGAGGCGCATCTCCGGCCGGGTTCGCCCGGCCGATCGGAGGACCGTCTCCGGCTCCAGCGTCGAGGTGTCCAACGCGACCGGGAGCCCGCTGCCCAGCCGGTAGGTCCGGGCGTGCTCGCGGCGCTCGTCCTCGGACAGCGTGGAACCCGGTTGGGCGTCGGTGGCCTCGATCCAGTCGAAGGCGATGGTCAGGTGCAGCGACAGCTCGCCGACGCCCGACACGGCGTGCTCGGTCCCGGCCCGCAGGAATGCCCCGTCACCCGCGCACAGGGTGCGCTGTGTCGGCTCGGCACCGCCGGACTCGACCTGCCAGCTCTTCGAGCCGAGCAGTTGCAGCACAACGAAGTTGTGGTCGTCGCGGTGCAGTCCGAACGCGCTCTTGTTGGCCCGCGTCAGGTACGACTGGATCCACACCTTCGCGCCGAGCTGGTACTCCAGCACCTCCTGGACGCGCTGGACCGCCGCGGACGTCTCGTGCAGGTGGTTGGCGATCAGGGTCGCGCCCGTCTCCAGGCAGCTGACGACCGCGTTCGTGTTCACCGTCGAGTGCACGATGAGCCCGTCGCTGATCCGGCCGGTCATGTACCGGGTCGGGTGCAGGTCGCGGCCTTCGTGGAAAAGCCTGATGTTCGACCACATGGGACCCGTGCGGAGCATGTCGGTCCACAGTTCCGAAATCAGCTCACGGCGGTCCGTGTCGGTTTCCGGGGAAAGCGTGAAATGGCGGGCAGTGTTTTCGTTCCGGTGCTCGGTGACCTCCCGAGCGATGCTTTCGGCAACCACACTGCCGGTTCGGTGAGCCATGCGAGCAAGCCTTTCAGCCGGTACGGCGGCTGCGGCACCGAGTGTCGGGACCCGGTGCCGCAGCCTGACCACTTAGTGGGTGACGTCCTGCCGGTCGCCCGAGTAGAGCTGGCTGATCTCCTCCTCGGAGACCTCGACCGCCTCGAGCTTCAGCTCGACGTCCGTAGCGGGCTTCAGCACCTCTGCCATGGCTTTCCCTCCTTTCCTGGATACGCCAACAAGGGTTTCACCCACCCATTCCGCTGACAATGCGAACAGAACAGGAAAAAGCGTCCGGCTACCGCCGTCGAATGCGTGTGGTGACGGCGAGCGCGACCACCGCGAGCGTCGCGGTCGACACCGCCGTCCACGTCAGGAACGCGGCCTGGCCGACCAGCGTGGCCAACGGGAGGCAGATGGCCAGACTGAGCGGGATCATGGCGCTCGTCAGGCCCTGCTCCGCCGCGCTCACCCGGCCCAGCACGGAGTCCGGGATGTTCTGCTGGAGGTACGTGTCGAACAGGACCCCGCACATCGCCAGTGCCACCGACGTCCACGCGAACAACACCGCGAGCGTCCACAGCCGTGGCCAGTGCGCCATCACCAGCAACTGCGGCGGCATCGCGGTTCCCAGCAGCACGAGGATCAGGAGCGTGGGCCGCGCCACGCGCAACCAGCCCGCCACGGCGCTGCCAGCGAGGCCGCCCACCGCCATCACCGTGGCCAGCACCGACCACTGGCCGACGTCACCCAACTCGTCACGGGCGATCAACGGTCCCAGCACGTTCACCGACGCCACGCCGATCTGCGAGAAGCACCAGACCGCCACGATCCACGCGACCACCGGGTACCGCGCCAGCACGGCGAACGCGCCCCGCAACGGCACCTTGTCGCGGCGGGTGGTGGCGGCGGTGGTTTCGGGTTCGGGCCGGGGCAGTCCGCCGGCGATGGCGGCGAGGCAGACCACGCTGACCGCGAAGGTGAGGATGTCGAATCCGAGCGCCAGCGGGACGCCGCCCACGCTGTACAGGCCGGCCGCGATCGCCGGGCCCGCGATCAGGCCCGCGTTCCGGACCACACCCAGCGTCGAGTTGGCCTTCTGCAGGCGTTCGGCGGGGACCAGTTGGGGCATGATGGCCTTGCTCGCTGGTACGAAGAACGCCGTCGCCGCGCCGAAGACGGCGGCCGAGGCGACCAGCTGCCACAGCCGTGGCTCGCCGGTGAGGAAGCAGACCGCGGTGAACAGCTGCGCGCCGAGCCGGACCGCGTCCGCCCACATCATCGTCAACGCGCGGTTGCGGCGGTCCGCGGCCCGGCCGCCGGCGCCGAGCAGCAGCATGCGGGTGACCCACAGGCCGAGCAGCACGGCGGGCATCGCCCAGCCCGACCTGGTGACCAGCAGTGCCGCGAAGGCGTACGTCACGGCGACGGTGCCATCACCGAACATCGAGGTCGCCTGCCCGGCGAAGTACAGCCGGAAGGTGGCGGGGGGGGGGGGCCCCGGCGGCCCCCCGGCGGCGGGGGGGGGGGGGGGGGGGGGGGTTGGTTTACAAGCCGGGGGGGGGGGGGGGGGGGGGGGGGGGCCGGGCCGCTG
>NZ_JBITBT010000038.1:10633-85975 GCF_044452505.1 Amycolatopsis sp. NPDC051903
TACGTGCGGGCGCGGGGCCAACCCCCCACATGCGGGGTCGCCGGCCCGGCGACTTCCCCCGGGAGGGTGGGGGGGGGGGCCGCCCCGGCCGCCGCCGCGGCGGCGGTCGCGGTGGGTTCGTGGGTCATGGTTCTCCTCGCGGGGTGCGGGCGGGCGGGACGTGGCGAGCCGGTCAGCTGTCCCGTTCCAGTAGCACGAGCCGCTGTTCGAGGGCAAAGGCGAGGAACGTGCGTACCTCGGCCTCGGACCCCAGTACGGAGGCCCGCACCCGGCCACCGCGCGCCAACAGCCGCATCGCCTGGTCGAAGCGTGCGTCGATGCGGTACCGGCTGCCCAGCGAGGCCACCAGGAGCGTGTCACCGGAACGTGTGACCGCCGGTGGCAGCCGCGCGGCCCAGCGCACCAGCAGCTCGTCCAGCTCCGGCAGGTCATCGCCGAGCGACCACGGCAGGTTGGCGCCCGCGCGCCGGTCGAGCGACCGGGCCCTGGCCGCCGTGTCGAGGTCGGTGAGGTCGGCGAGGTCGCCGTCGGGCACCACCAGGTCCTCGCCCCGGCTGGCCCGGTGGGCCAGCTCGGCGAGCACGATGTCGTGGTCCGACGGCACGCAGAACCCGAACGTCCAGTGCACGCTCGACCCGCCGAGGCCGGTCACCTCGTGGTCCCAACCGGTCGGCACGTGCAGCACGTCACCCGCGGTCAGCACGGTGTCGAAGACCGGCGCGTCCTGGTCCGGGGCGAACACCCGCCAGTGCTTGCTCCCCTCGGCCTGGACCACGACCACGTTGTGGTTGTCGTGGTGCCGGCCGAACGCGGAACTGCCGGTGTGGCTGACGAACCCGTTGCACCAGGCGAGCCGGCCCACCGCGTACTCGAGCAGCTCCCGGTCCGCCTGTAGTCCACTGTGGAGCCGGTCGGCGCCGTTGACGTTCAGGGTCGAGCCGATCGACAGCTCGTGCACGAGCACGTTGGCCCGCATCGTTCGCTTGACCACGCTGAGACCGTTCAGCGTGGACGCCAGGTACAGCTCCGGGTCGGTGTGGCCGTGCTCGGTGATGATCCGGAACATGCCGGGGTCGAAGGTGGACGTCGCCAGCAGCTCCTCGACCACCGACCACCCCAGCTCGGCGCGGGCGCGCTCCGGATCGACCCGGCCCGTCAGGCAGGCACGGGACAGCCGCTCGCGCGGGCCCAAGGCGTCCAGGACGTCGGTCATGATCGGTTCGTACGCGATCGTGGTGGTCATGGGCGCGCTCCGATCCGGCGTACGCCGCCGCAGGTTTCCAATGCGCTGAACAGCCCGTACGCGAGAGATTCCGCCGTGGCCGCGCTCAGCGCGTCGAGCAGTTCCGGCCCGCTGAACCGCCGGTCCGAGGTCAGCACGTCGATCAGTGCCTCCGGCTGGCACCCGGTGGGCAGGGTGATGGTCCGGCCGCCCACGAACAACGCGGCCCGGTGCGCGGCGGGCACTACCGGCCGGGTCGTCACCACGAACTCGGCCACGCCGATCTCGTCCGCCTTGGTGGGGTGCAGTGGCACAGCGGTCTTCTTCGTCCACGCGGCCGACCGCAGCCGTCGTTCCGCGTCGTCGAGCGCGACGGCGAGCTCCTTCTCGAACGAGTCCCCGACCAGGTCCGCGGCCGAGACCCGGATCGCCTCGCTCGCCGGGAGACGTTGGTCGTCCGGGTGCGGCGCGAGGTGCATGACGACGTTGGCCAGCTCCTGCCGGAGGTCCCGCGGGTAGACCGTCAGCCCGAGGAACGCGGAGTACCCGATGTTGCGGAAGACGTGGAAGTCGAACGCAGGGATGAGCAGGAAGTCCCCTGGCCGCAACACGAAGTGCCGGGCCGTGGGCAGCAGGTGCGTGAAGTCGAACGTGATCTGGCGGCCGTTCGGCAGCTTCGGCAACGTGGCCCGGTCGAAGACCCAGACCTCCTTGGGCGCGGGCCCGAGGTGGAAGATCATCGACGGCTCGGGGTCCGAGTGCAGCCCGAACGGGGTGAAGCCGGACCGGCCGACGAACGAGTACCACTCGAGACCCGACCGCGGCTCACCGGCCGACTCGACGAGCGGCAGCGTGAGTTCGGCGGCGAGCAGGTCGGCCATGGCGGGCGACCACGTGTCGACCTCGTTGAACGCCAGGCACATCTCGTCGGCCGGGCACTGCTCGTCGAACCACGCGCCGAGGTCCCCGCCGTCGAACGCCGAGTGCGTCAGCCCCTCCGCCGCCGGGTAGTCCAACCGGTGTCCACTGTAGACGCGGAACCGCGGTGCGGAGACGTCCTCGGGGCCGGCGCGTGTGGTCGCGCCGCGGACCGCGTCCCGCAGGCCCGCCTCGAGCGCTTCCGGTCGCCGTACGAGACCTGGGATGTGCCGCACCGAGGGGAAACCCGGCCCTTCGGAGTGGCCGAACGCCCGCCACCGGTCCTGGTCGACGACCGTCACGACACCACCGCCAGCACACCGAGCCGGGCCAGGCTCTTGGCCGCCGCGACCGAACGTTCGGCCGTCACCCCCGGGTACAGCTCGCTCGCCAGGACGATCTCGCCGGGCGCGAGCCCGCGCAGCCGGTCCGCGACCGCGTCCGGAACGGTCAACGTGGCGGCCGTCGAAGCGGTCTTGGCCGTACGGACCCTGGCCGCGTGCGAGCCGAGCACGAGCGTGGTACGGCCGTCCACGCTGTCGCCGAAGGCCAGGTCCTGGCCCGGTTCCCGGGTGAGCCGCGCGTCCGGGCCGACACCGTCGACCCGCGCGAGGTCCACGAACGTGGTGGTGCGCCTGCTGTCCGCGCCGTCGGCGCGGCCGGCCCGCCGGAGCCGCCGGACCTCCTCGGCGGTGTCCACCTCGCCCAGCCTCTTCGCCAGGTGCACGAGCGCCGCCGCGAGCCGTGGCTCGGTCGTGTCGTCCAGGAGGGGGAAGTCGGCGAACTCGGGGTCGTCGTCCAGCAGCGCGGCGACCGTGTTGGCGACGAGGTCGCGCACCAACCGTGGCTCCACGACGATCGACAGGTGCAGCGACATCTCGTTCTGCGCCGCCGCGACGTGCGGGGTGCTGTACGGCAGGTACAGCACGTCACCGGGCCGCAGCACGGTCCGCTGCGCGGGCTCACCGAGTTCGTCGAGGCTGTAGTGCCCGGTGTCGTCCCGGCGGTCGGGCCGCGTGGGCCACAGCTGCCATTCCTTGGTTCCCGCCAACTGGACGACGAACACGTCCACCGGGTCGTGGTGCGGGGCGTACCCCCTCTTGCCCGCCGGCGTCAGGAACGCGATGGCGTCGCTGCGGGTGGCGAACTTCTCGTTCAACATCGCCGTGAGGTCACGCAGGTTGGGCCGTACGTGGTTGATCGAGTTCCAGGTGACGGTCGCGCCGGAGCGGAACAGCTCGTGCACCCGCCGGGGATCGACGGCGTCGGCGACCGTCTCGTTCTGCACGACGTGCGTGCGCGAGTATGTGACCTCACGGACCGACGAGCCGTCCTTCGCGATCCGCAAGTACGGCAGCCGTATCGCGTCGTGGCTCAGCAACTCGTCGAGGTCGGCGACGGCCAGCACCTCCCGTGGGTCGACCGGGAGCGCGTCCCGCCGCAGCAGCGGCGCGTGGTTGAAGTACCGCTCGAAGAACGCCGCCTCGTCGCCGACGAGGTCGGCGAACGTCGGTGTGTACAAGGTTCCCCCTTTCGTGGGCGGTCAGCCTGAGACGCGGTCGCGCCAGTCGAGCCATGCCTGGACCTCGGTGAGGTCGTACCGCGCGCCGCCGACCGCGAGCGTGAAGAGGCTCGCGCCGGCCTGCCGGAGCGGTTCGCCCCAGCGGTCGGGCGCCCCGGGCGCGCGCCAGTCGCGGCCACCTCCGCCGACCGCCACGGCCACCTCGATCTCGTCAAAGTCGCGGCCGATCTCCGCGCAGTACCCGCGCAGCAGGGTGATCCGGGGGACGAGTTCATCCTTGACGGAGAAGCTGTGCCAGATGTCGGCGTGCCGCGCCACCAGCGGCAACGTCTTGCGCTCGCCCGCGCCGCCGATCATCACGGGCACGTGCCCCACCGGGCCGCGGTCGGGCCCGTGCAGCCTCTCCCGGATGACCGGCAGCGCGGTCGCCAGGTCGTCGATCAGTTCGCCGGCGGGCTTGACCGGGTAGCCGAACCCGGTGAAGTCCGCTTCGGACCAGCCGGCGCCCAGACCGAGGACGAGCCGGCCGCCGGACACGTGGTCGACCGTCCGCGCCATGTCCGCGAGCAGGTGCGGATTGCGGAATGCGACGCAGGACACCATCGGTCCGATGTGGACCGTTGTGGTCTGTTCCGCCCACGCGGCCAGCGTGGTCCAGCACTCGAAGTGCTGCCCGGTCGGCGGGCCGTACAGCGGGAAGAAGTGGTCCCAGGTGAAGACCGCGTCGACCCCGAGCGCCTCGGCCCGGCGGACCGCGTCACGGAGCAGGCGGTACGGCGCGTGCTGGGGGTGCAGTTGCACGGCGATGCGGACGGGGCGTGGGGAACGTCCCCGAACGAACGGTTCGGTCATGCCTGGCCCCCGCCTTCCGCCTGGTCGAGTGCGGCGGCGAAGTCCAGCCACGTCATCGCGTGCTCACGGGCGAGGTCGGCGACCGCTGCCGTCCAGTGGGCGGGCACGCTGATGGCGAGTTGTCGCCAGCCGTCCTCGGTGAGCCGGTGCGAGTTAAGCAGCCGCAGCAACGTCCGCCCGCCGTCGGTGTGCCGCAGCGACGGATCGGTGGCCAGCTTCCTCAGCACGGCGCCGGCGTTGCCGTGCGAACCGCGCGGTGCGGTACGGGCCGGCGTCGGCTGCTCCCCTTCCGGCCGGGCCGCGGTGATCCGCTTGCGCACGTCGTGGGCGGTGCTGACGGAGATGCCTGCGGCCTTCGCGACCTGGCGCAACGACGCGTTCGGCTGCCTCGCCATGATCTCCTCGGCCACCCCCCGGCGCGCGCTCCTGCGCGCACGTGCGACCCGCACCGCGGCCAACCCGCCGGGCCGGTCGCGCCGGACCCGGCCGACCGTCTTGTGGTCGAGCCCGGTGACGCCCCCGATGGCCCGGTCCGACCAGTCCGGGTGCGACCGCAGGATCCGCGCCGCCGCGGCCTTGCGGTCCGCGAGGGACAACGGGAGCCCGTGCGAGATGTTCGTGCTCACCGCGAGCACGAAGATCTGGCTCAGCTCGCAGTGCTTGAACTCGACGGCGATGGTGTCCTCACCGCGCAGCTGCGCCGCGCGGATCCGGTGCACGCCGTCGATCACCAGCATCGTGTCGTAGTGCACGAGGATGGGCGGCATCGGCGTGTCCGCCTCGGCCAGGCGGGCGACGTGCTCCTCGTCCTGTCCGGTCAGCCGGGGCGAGTCGCCGATCGTCAACCGGTCGATCGGCACCCGGCAGACCGCGTCCCCGGCCTCGACCACGGCGAGGTGCGGGGTTCGCCGCGCGGCCAGTTCGTCGGCGCTCATGCCGCCTCCCCCCGTCAAGTCGGACTCCCACCAGGGGGAGACTGATCCGCCGAGCTATGCGTCTGTCAAAAGCCGCTCTGAGCGGACCCCCGGCCATGCCCATGTCAGCCCCGTACGTGGGGAAGCGTTGCTCCGGCGCCGGCCACCACCCGGGACGTCGTCGGGTCGTGACCGTGCGGCCATACTGGACGGCGGACTCTGCGGATTTCTTGCGCGATTTCTGCATTCCGCAGGTCGGGGTTGGCAACGGGAGGACTCGGCGGCATGTTGCGGCTGCTCGGTGAAGTGACGGTGCACACCGACGGAAACCGGGTCGACCTTGGGCCCGCCAGGCAACGGTGCGTCGTCGCCGCCCTCGCCCTCGACGCCGGCCGGGTGGTGCCGGTGGACCAGCTGATCGAGCGGGTCTGGGGGCAGGACGTGCCCCGCCGCGGCCGTGCGACGCTGTACAGCTACCTCTCCCGGCTGCGGCAGGCGCTCGCCGGGTTCGACTCCCTGCGGATCACCCGGCGGCCCGGCGGTTACACCCTCGCCACCACCGGCACCGCACCCGTCATCGACGTCCAGGCCTTCCGCGACCTCTGTGCGACCGCCCGCCAGCAACCGGACGCCGCCGAAGCCGCCCGGATGCTCACCCAGGCGCTGGACCTGTGGCACGGCGAGGCACTGACCGGCCTGACCGGCAACTGGGCCACGGTGGCACGTGCCGCGCTCGTCGAGGAACGCACCACCGCCCAACGCGACCTGACCGACGCGCGGCTTCGCGCCGGAGCCGGTGAGCACCTCCTGGCCGACCTGGCCCGCCAGCTCGCCGACCGGCCCCTCGACGAACGCCTCGCCGGCCAGTACCTGCTCGCCCTGCACCAGGCCGGCCGCACCGCCGACGCCCTGGCCCACTACCTGCGCATCCGCGCGCGCCTCGTCGACGAACTCGGCACCGAACCCGGTACCCACCTCCAACAGCTGCACGCGACCCTGCTGGCCACCCACCAGGCACCGGCGCCCACTCCCGCTTCCACACCCGCGGCCCCGGTGCGCCAGCTACCGTCCGCGCCCCGGCGGTTCGTCGGCCGCCACATGGACATCGGCCGCTTGGACACCGCGCTGACCGGCACACCAGTGGTCATCTCCGCCATCGCCGGCGCGGGCGGGATCGGCAAGACCTGGCTCGCCCTGCACTGGGCCCACCGGCACACCAGCCGGTTCCCCGACGGTCAGCTGTTCGTCGACCTGCGCGGCTTCAGCCCCGACGACACCCCCATGACAGCTGCCGCCGCCCTGCACGGTTTCCTCGACGCGCTGGGCGTCGACCTTGCGCGGATCCCCACCGACACGCACGCCGCAGCCGCGCTGTTCCGCAACCTCATCGCCGGCAGACGCATGCTCATCCTGCTCGACAACGCCACCGACAGCGGCCAGGTGACCCCGTTGCTGCCCGGCAGCGACACGTGCACCGTCCTGATCACCAGCCGCACTACGCTGACCAGCCTCATCGCCCGCCACGGCGCCCACCACCTGTCCTTGGACGTGCTCTCGCCCGACGAGGCACGGGACCTGCTCACCGACCGGATCGGCGCCGACCGGGTGGCGGCCGAACCCGACGCGCTCACCCGCGTCGTCGAGCTGTGCGGCGGGTTCCCGCTGGCGCTGAGCCTCGCCGCCGCCCAGGCCCTGACCCGTCCGCAGCTCACCCTCGCCGGGCTGGCCGCCGAACTGCGCGACCTCGGCTTGGACGCGCTCGCCGACACGGACCCCGCCGCCAGCCTCCCGGCCGTGCTGTCCCTCTCGCTCACCACGCTCACCCCCGAACAGGCCACCGCCTACGCCCTCCTGGGCATCGCCCCCGGCCACGACATCGGTCTCGACGCCGCCACCAGCCTGCTCGGCCTGACCAAGAAGAACACCGCTGACATCCTCCGCGGCCTGGCCCAGGCTTCCCTGCTCACCAGCACCGACACCGGCCGCTACCAGCTGCACGACCTGATCCGCCGGCACGCCGCCGAGACCGCCGACGACCTCCCGGACGGTGTCCGAACGGAAGCGCTGGGCCGGGTGGTCGACTTCTACCTCCACACCGCCGGCAACGCCGACGCCGTGTTCAACCCGACCCGCCCGTCACTGGGCCTGACACCGCCGGCGGCCGGCAGCGCGCCGCTCGCGATCGACGACGACAAAGCAGCCATGCGCTGGTTCAACACCGAGCACGACAACCTGCTCGCCGTCCAGCAGGCGGCGGCGAACCGGAAGATGCACAGGGTCACCTGGGGCCTGGCCGCCACGATGGAGACCTACCACCGCCGTCGCGGCCACTTCCGGGACAAGCTCGCCGTGTGGACGGCCGGGGTGGACGCCGTGGCCCACCTCGCCGACCCCACCGCGCACCTGATCGCCCACCGCCTGCTCGGCCGCGCGTACGGCGACCTCGGCCAGCACGACAAAGCCGACCAGTCCCTGCGCAACGCGCTGGCGCTGGCCGAGCAGCACCACGATCACCTCAACCAGACCCACATCCACCGGACGCTCGCCGGTGCCGCGATGTCCCGGGGAGACAGCCACCAGGCCCGCACGCACGCCGAGGCCGCGCTGCGCATCGTCCGAACCCTCGACGACCCGCTGTGGGAGGCCGGAGCCCTCAACGCGGTTGGTTGGTACGCCGCCAAGTCCGGTGACTACGCCGCAGGTCGCGAGCACTGCCAGGTGGCGTACGACCTCTACCTGCGCCGCGAGAACGTCGAAGGCCAGGCCACCACCCTGGACAGCCTGGCCTACATCGCACACCACACCGGCCGGTACACCGACGCGATCGACCACTACCGAACCGCGATCACGCTCCTGCGCGAGATCGGCAACATGCCGTTGGAAGCGGACGCGCTCCACCAACTCGGCCATCCCCACGCCGCACTCGGCCAGCTCGACGAGGCCCGTAAGGCTTGGCAGCAGGCGCTGGCGCTGTACGAGCAGCTTGGCCGCGAGACCGAAGCGCGGCAGGTACGGCGACTGATGGACGGCCGGCCCGCTGAAGCGTGACCATGTCAGCGAGCAGGTGACCTCGGCACCCCGGCCAACGACAGCACCGCCGCCACCACCCGCGCCAGCCAGCACCCCGAACACACCGGGATAGCCGCCCAACACCCCAGCCAACGCGGAACCCACCTACGGCGCGAACGCGGCGTGATCATCAGCGGCGCCGACAACAGCCCGCTGAGCCTGCCGTAATGGGCGCTGCCCCACCGGTCCGTCACCGCGGTCGCCTGCACGAGCGTGAACACACCCCGCTGTTATGAGTCGTTAGTTCGGCTGTAGTTGGTATGGTGTGGTATGCCGAGCCCGAAGGTTGTCCCGGTCGTGCTGTCGGAGGAGGAGCGGCAGGTTCTGCTGGGTTGGAGCCGGCGGCGGAAAACAGCGCAGGCGCTGGCGGCGCGAGCACGGATTGTGTTGCGGTGCGCCGAAGGCGGCACGATCGGGCAGGCTGCCGCGGATCTGGGTGTCTCCCGGGACATGGTCTCCAAGTGGCGGTCGCGGTTCCTGATTGAGCGGCTGGAGGGCCTCTCGGACGAACCGCGTCCTGGGCGGCCCCGGTTGATCACGGATGACCGGGTCGAGCAGATGATCACCAAGACCCTGGAAGAAACACCGGGCAAGGACACGCATTGGTCGACACGGTCGATGGCCTCGGCCACGGGCCTGTCGCAAACAGCGGTCTCGCGGATCTGGCGGGCGTTCGGACTGAAACCCCACGCGATCGAGACCTGGAAGCTCTCGACTGATCCCCAGTTCGTGGACAAGGTTCGTGATGTCGTCGGCCTGTATATGGCCCCACCGGAGAACGCCCTGGTGCTGGTGGTGGACGAGAAAAGCCAGATGCAGGCAATCGATCGGACCGCACCGATCCTGCCGCTCATGCCGACCACGCCTGCGCGGATGACTCATGACTATGTCCGCCACGGCACCACCAGTTTGTTCGCAGCCTTCGATGTCTCCAGCGGGTCGGTGATCGCCCAGCACTATCGTCGCCACCGCCACCAGGAATTCCTCCGCTTCCTGAAGCTGATCGACGACGCCGTCCCCAAGGAACTCGTTCTCCACCTGGTGCTGGACAACTACGCCACCCACAAAACCCCGCAGGTCAAGAACTGGCTGCTGCGCCATCCCCGGTTCCACGTGCACTTCACCCCGACCAGCAGTTCGTGGCTGAACCTGGTCGAGCGCTGGTTCGCCGAGCTGACCAACCGGAAACTCCGCCGCTGCGCCCACCGCAGCGTCACCGCACTGGAGAAAGACCTACGACAGTGGACCGACGAGTGGAACGCCAACCCGAAACCGTTCGTATGGACCAAGACCGCTGACGACATCCTCGACACCCTCGCCGCCTACTGCGGCCGAATCAACGACTCACAACGCTAGAAGATGAAGCCGGGACCGCCGGTGCCCTGCTGCTGGTAACCCTGGTGCGTGCCCTCGAAGCGGAGACCCGCCACCATCGAATAACCGTGGTACTTGGTGAACGGGGTCGCGCCGGCCAGCCGTTCCGGCCAGGTCTAACCGTTCGACGTCACCTTGGTCAAGGTCTTCTCGGTGGCGTAGTTCGCCAGCGAGTTCATCCAGTTCTCCGCGCCGACCAGGGCGAGCTCCTGCCCGAACGGAGCTATGAACGCCGTCACGGAATCCTGGCTGTTGGTCAGGGTGACCAGCGCTTCCAAGCTCGCGTCGCGAAGGTCGTTGAAGTATTCGCGAGCGGTCAGCACGTCCTCCCGCGTGCCCCACCGGGTGATGTGCCCGCCGATCAGGGCGTCGAAGTCGTACTCGAGGATCTTGTCGTGCGCCTCCACGAAGCCACTGATGAGCGACGAGTGGCGTCCATGTGCATGAACCCGACGCTGCCCGGAGTCACGATGTCGATCTTGGTGAGCACTTTCTGCGCCGGCGCGTAGATGTAGATGTTGCCGGGGCTGCGGTCCTCGCCCTTGTAGGCCAGTTCCAGCCGGACACCACCGACCTCCAGCGTTTCCTCCGTGGAGAAGGTGTCGGTCGGCAGGGGTTCGTCGAAGCTGCTGCGGGCGATCAACCACCTGGAGCGGCTCGACAGCGGGTATGTGAGCGTCGGTGGGGAACTGGTGGGTGTGCGGGTGCACGGTGACCGGTTCAAGGAGCTGAGCGAGCGCGCGATCCTGCGCCAGCGCTCCCGGATCGGGTTCGGGTTCCAGCACTTCAACCTGTTTCCGCACTTGACGATCCTCGACAACCTCGTCGAGGCCCCGATCGTCACGCAGCACGTCCCGCGGGCGCAGGCCGAAGCTCGGGCGCGGGACCTACTGGCCCGGGTCGGGCTCGCCGGTCGGGAGAGCGCTTTCCCGCGCCAGCTGTCCGGCGGCCAGCAGCAGCGGGTCGCGATCGCCCGCGCGCTCGCGCTCGAGCCGGAGCTGATCCTGCTCGACGAACCTACCTCGGCGCTCGACCCCGAACTCGTCGGCGAGGTGCTCTCGGTGATCCGTGACCTCGCCCGCAGCGGGACGACGCTGATCGTCGTCACCCACGAGATCCGCTTCGCCCGCGAGATCGCCGGCCACGTCGTGTTCCTCGACGGCGGCCGCGTCGTCGAAACCGGGCCGCCCGAACAAGTCCTCGACCACCCCGCTCACGACCGCACCCGGGAATTCCTCGGGAAGGTCACCCGGACCGAAAGCGCAGGAATCGCATGAGGCGCCGCACCTTCCTACCCCTCGCCGCCGTCACCGCCGCCTTGCTGACCAGCGCGTGCGGCGGCACCCCCCAGGCAGCGGCGAACGCCGACGGCACCCACTCCGTCGCCGTGGCCGCCAACACCACCGACGAGCACCCCGTCACGCTGACCGTGCCGACCGTCGCCGAGATCCGCGCGAAGGTCCCGAAGGCGATCCTCGACCGGGGCAAGCTCGTGATCGGCGTGGGCGCGTTGCCGTCGGGTTTCCCGCCGCTGGCCTACGTCGGGACCGATCAGCGCACGCTCACCGGGGCTGAACCCGACCTCGGCCGGCTGGTCGCCGCGGTGCTCGGGCTGGAGCCCGACGTGCAGAACGCTTCGTGGCAGAACCTGTTCGTGCGCCTGCAAAGCGGGCAGTTCGATGCCGGGTTCTCCAACATCACCGTGACCGAGCAGCGCAAGCAGCAGGGCTTCGACTTCGCCGCCTACCGCGAAGACAACCTGGGCTTCGAGGTCAAGCGAGACAACCCCTGGAACTTCGACGGCACCTACGAAAGCCTGGCGGGCAAGACCGTGGCTGTCGATTCCGGGACCAACCAGGAGCAGATCCTCCTGGAGTGGCAGAAGCGGCTGCAAGGCGAAGGCAAGAGGCTCGACGTGCGCAATTTCGCGGACAAGAACAGCACGTACCTGGCGCTGGACTCGGGCCGCATCGACGCCTACTTCGCGCCGAACCCCGGCATCGCCTACCACGCCGCGCAAACGGCGAAGACACCGAACCCGACACGCAGCGCGGGCAAGTACTCCGGTGCCGGCGCGACACTGCAGGGCCTGATCGCCGCGACCACCAAGAAGGGCAACGGACTCGTCGAGGCGCTGTCGGCCGCCATCGACTACCTCATCCAGCACGGCCAGTACAAGCAGTGGCTCGCGGCCTACGGGCTGCAGAACGAGGCCGTGCCGCAGGCCGCGGTGAACCCGCCCGGGCTCCCGCTGGACAATTCGTGACCGCGGAGTCCGTTTTGGACGAGCCCGCGTGGGCCTCGCTGACCGGCCCGCACGCCCGCTTCGCGCAACGGCGCGGCCGGATCGTGCGCTACCCGGTCGACGTGGCACCGTTCCTCGCCGTCGACCCCGCGACGAGCGGACCGGTGTGGGACGACCTCGCCGCGCTCGCCGGCCCGGGCGAGGTCGTGCCGTTCCTCGCCCGGGCCGGAAATCCGCCGCCCGGCTGGGAGATCCTGCGGGAAGCCGCCGGGGTGCAGCTGGTCGACGGCGGTGTCGCGGCCGCCCCCGACCCGGAGGCGGTGCGCCTGACCGAGGCCGACGTACCGGAGATGCTGGACCTGGTCGCCCGCACCCAGCCCGGCCCGTTCCGCACGCGCACCGTCCTGCTGGGCACCTACCTCGGGCTGCGCCACCGCGGCGCGCTCGTGGCCATGGCCGGCGAGCGGTTGCACCCGCCCGGCTGGACCGAGATCAGCGCCGTGTGCACCGACCCCGCCTACCGGGGCCGCGGCCTGGCGACCCGGCTGGTGCTCGCGGTGGCTGCCGGGATCCGCGACCGCGGGGAGACCCCGTTCCTGCACGCCGCGGCTCAGAACCACACCGCGATCCGGCTGTACGAGTCACTCGGCTTCCGGCTGCGGCACCGCACGGTGTTCGGCCAGATCCGCGTGCCACCCGCGCCCGGCGGTCCCGCGGTGCCCGCCGCACAGCTGAAGCCGACGGCGTGACGGGCCGCGGTCCGGCCCTCAGGCGAGGCCGCCGAGCACGTCGAAGGTGCGGCGCTGGTCCTCGGGGCTGCCGAGGTCGGTCTGGGTGAAGACGACTTCGGTGGCGCCCGCGTCGAAGTAGCGACGCACGGCGTCGGCGACGAGCGCCTCGTCGCCGACGACCGCGAGCTCGCCGGCGCTGCGTGCTCCCGCGAGGGAGACCACGCGCTGGTAGGAGGGCACCTGGTCATAGAACGCCATGTCGCGCAACGATTTTTCGCGGCCGCCTTCGACGTCGGCCGTGACGGTGCCGGCGACGAAGGCGACGATCCGCGGTGCGGGGCGGCCGGCCCGTTCTGCCGAAGACCGGCCGCGAGTCCTCACCGGTCCTTTGCAGACGCCCAGAATGCGGGACCGCTCATCCGGGCAGCAACGGGAGCTGTTCGCATGCCGTCAGGTCTGTCCGGGGCAGGGCGGAACCAGCCATGGTGAACGCGTTGGATGCGGAAGCCGCCTCGCCTTGTCACCGCCGTCCTCAACTCGTTCGGTCCTGGGTCGTGGGCTTTCCGCTCGACGTCGTGCGCACTTACCGCCGGTGAGCCACGGGCGGCTGTGGGCCACCTCTCCGGCAACGTCGAAGCAGCTGGGCGCTGCGAGGTCAGCTCAATCGCCGGGCCGGGACCCACGCTGGTGCTGCCGAATTTCGGGAAGCAGGGCTGATCGGCCTGGTTTGGTGCACCGTCCGTCGGCTGCGTCGGCCTCGCTTGAGGTCCTCAGGCCGAAGGGACCCCTCCGCTACCTCGACGACGTGCGGCACAAGGTCGTGTCGGGCGCGATGGGCGGATCGAAACCTGGCCGCCATCCGCGACGGCCTCCGGTACGCGGCGGCCCGCCGCCACCGGCCCCCAGCGAATGCGCCCACTTCCCGACCTCATCCCGACGCCCGGTCGTGGGGCTATGACGGAATGACGAACACTCCGGAAAGTGCCTGACGCTTCTTTACTTGTGCCCGGACGGTGTGGTCATACTGGGTGTGAGGGGAGTACTTCCGCAGGGTTATCCCGGTCAGTACGGACATCCCGTGTGGTGTCCTCGGGTAGCCGCCCCGATGGGTGAAGGAGACCTCGAACGCGTTGTTGTTCGAGGAGGTCCTGATGCCCGATTCGCCTGTCGTGCCGGCCGCGTCCGTGGGTTCACCGGCACTGTGGGCCGTGAGTATCGCGGTTCTGCTGGGGCTGCTGGTCGCCGATTTCGTGGTGACGCGTCGCCCGCACGAGGTGTCGATGCGGGAGGCCGTGGGGTGGTCGGTGTTCTACCTGACGCTGCCGGTGCTGTTCGGGCTTTGGTTGTGGGCGGCGTTCGGTGGTGGCCAGGCGCTGGAGTTCCTGACGGGCTTCGTGGTGGAGAAGTCTCTGTCGGTGGACAACTTGTTCGTGTTCATGCTGCTGCTGGCCGCGTTCGCGGTTCCGCCGGCGGTGCAGCAACGAGTACTGCTCTACGGCATCGTCGGGGCGCTGGTGCTGCGCGGCGTGTTCATCGCCGCCGGCGCCGCCCTGCTGTCGGCCGGCACGTGGGCGTTCCTCGTGTTCGGGGTGATCCTGTTCGTCTCGGCGCTGAAGATCCTGCACCAGGCGGTGACCGGTGCGGACACCGAACCGGACACCTCGCGGATGCGGTCGGTGCGGCTGCTGCGCCGGCTGATGCCTGTCGCCGACGACTACCACGACGCGCGGCTGACCGTCCGCGAGCTCGGCCGGCGGGCGCTCACGCCGCTGGCGGTCGTGGTGGTGGCCGTGTTCGTGACGGACGTGGTGTTCGCGGTCGACTCGGTACCCGCGGTCTACGGCATCACCGCAGACCCCTACCTGGTGTTCGCCACCAACGCCTTCGCCTTGCTCGGCCTGCGCGCGCTGTACTTCGTCCTGCACACCGCGCTGAGCAAACTCGTCCACCTCAACCACGGCCTCGCGATCATCCTCGCGTTCATCGGCCTGAAACTGGTCCTGCACTGGGCCCACGGGCTTTGGCCGGCAGTGCCGCAGATCCCCACACCGGCTTCTCTGGCCGTGATCGTCACCATCCTGGCCACGGTCACCCTGACCAGCCTGCGCGCAGGGCGCCGGGATGCCGATCTCGCCGACCACACCCGCGAGCGGACCACCACACCGGGGGACTGACCGTGCTCACCACACTCATCATCAACGCCCTGATCGAACTGTTCATCACCCTGCTCGTCGTCGCAGCACTGACGATCACCTGCGCCGCGCTGATCCCGCCTCGCGGACCACGTCCGTGACCCTGCTGTCCACTCCGGACGCTCTCACGCACTTCTGCGAGGGCACGTCCGAAATCGCGCCACGCGAGTCGAAATCAGGCGAATCGACCGACCGCGCCTACCGCTGTCGCGCAAGTGATCGGCGGACGCAGGGTATGCGGGCGGGCGTCAGGCTTGCCTTGGTCGTACACCGCAGCGGACGCTTCGGCGATCATGCCCTGTCGGTCGCGATTCGGCCGAAGCTTGCGGGTACCGGCGAGCTGCCTACTCGCTCCGACACGCGTTTGCGCCACATGACGTCGGTTGGCTGGGGACTGGGGCCGGATTCGCCGTGATGGTCAGTACACCGATTCGGGCAAGAGCCGCGCCTTGGTGGAACGCACCCTGGGGCGCAGCGATGAGGTAGGTCGGCCACTGCCGCGACCACCACGTCGATGGACGGCCGGTGGGGGAGTCCTCGTCGAGTCTGTGGAACCGAACGATCTCGTCCTGATCGAAGACGAATGTCGCCGGAATCGGCAGCACCCACGCAGGGCAGTGACCGTGGCTGATGCGGGGCGGTGGCCGGCCGCGTCATGGACCATGGCGCGCTGGATGCCTGGTTTCTGACAGATGTCACGGCCAGGTGGTGGACAACGTCGCTACCGGCGGGATGGGCAGTTGATCAGCATTGCGGGTATGACGAACGAGAATGACTCGACTGTGACCGTGACCGACCCTGACGCTCGCGAGAAGCTGCGTATTGCCCGGGCGCTGCTCGGTGGATACGCGGTGGTGAGCGCGCTGACCCTGCTGGCGATCGTGGTGTTCAGCGGCGACCCCGCGATCGTCACCAGTGCGGTGTGGGTCCGTGGCTCGATCCTCGCCGGTGCTTCGCTGGTCACGTTCGCGATCGGTGTGGCCATGGCCAAGGGCTCGCGCAGCAGCTACCGCCGGGTGCAGATCATCGCGCTGGCCCAGGTGGTGGCGATCGTCGTGATCGAGTGCGTGCCCGGCGCGTTCCCGATCTGGTTCAAGATCGAGAACGGGGTGTGCGGTGCGTTGTTGGTCCTGGTTGTCTTCCTGACCTTCGCGCGGACCGTGCGCTCCGCTTTCGTGGCTCGTTGACCACCGGATCCGTGCAGGTCCACCTGGGTGTCGGTACGGTCGGCGACGTGGACGACGGGCTGAGGTCCCAGGAATCGCGTGGCCTGGACGAGTGGCGCCGGCTGTTGCTCTCGCTGGGCATGCTCTGCTACCCGTTCCTGGCCGCCGTCGGTGTCGCCCAGCACGCGCGCGGCGCCGGCCTTGTGGTCGGTTACCTGCTGCTGGTGGCTGTTTCCGCCTGCTACCTGGCCATCGTGGTGGCCTCCATGCGGACGTGGTGGCGGGCCTACTGGTGGCTGCTGGCGGCGATGACGGTGCTGGCCGTGCTGGTGGCGCCGCTTGCGCACGAGAACGTGCTGATCCTTGCTTCGATGATCGTGCCGGCGGCGGCAGCGCGCGTCGCCGGCCGGACAGCGCTCGCGCTTGTGGCGGTGGGTGCAGCGGGGTGTGTCGTGGTGCCGATGGTGGTGCCGGGCTGGAGCACCGGCCCGGCCTGGTACTTCGCGGTGGCCGTGGTGTTCACCACGCTGCTGGTCCACGCGTTCAGCAGTACCGCCACGGCCAACCAGCAGCTGCGCGAGGCCAGAGCGGAAGTGGCCCGGCTGGCCTCGGAGGCCGAGCGCAACCGGATCGCCCGCGACCTGCACGACCTGCTCGGCCATTCGCTCACCGCCATCACGGTGAAGAGCGGTCTGGCCAGGCGGCTGGCGGTCGGCGCACCGCCCCCGGCGCTGGAGGAGATGGAGTCGGTGGAGCAACTGTCCCGCCAGGCGCTGGCCGACGTCCGGGCCGCGGTGTCGGGGTACCGGGACGTGACGCTCGCCGGCGAGCTTGCCCGCAGCCGGGAGCTGCTGCGAGCGGCGGGGGTCGCCGCCGATCTGCCCACCGCCTACGACGGCGTGCCGCCGGAGCGGCAGGAGCTGTTCGGCTGGGTCGTGCGGGAAGGGGTGACGAACGTGGTCCGACACGCACGGGCGAGGCGGTGCACGGTCGAGCTGACCGCGTCCTCGGTGGAGGTACGCGACGACGGGACCGGTGGGCCGGCGGGAGCCGGGTCCGGGCTGGACGGCCTGCGCACCAGGGTGGCCGCGGCCGGCGGGGTGCTGCAAGCCGGCCCGACGCGGCCGCACGGGTGGTTGCTGCGAGTGGAGACGCCGCGATGACCATCCGGCTGCTGCTCGCCGACGACCAGGAGCTGATCCGGCAGGCGCTGCGTGCGCTACTCGGCCTGGAACCGGATTTCGAGGTCGTGGCCTCGGTCGGCCGGGGCGACGAGGTGACGGCCATGGCGCTGGAACACCGCCCAGACGTCGCGCTGCTGGACATCGACATGCCCGGGCTGGACGGCCTCGCGGCGGCGGCCGTGCTCGCCGCACAAGTGCCCGCCTGCCGTGTGGTCATCCTGACCACGTTCGGCCGCACCGGCTATCTGCGCCGGGCGATGGAGGCGGGCGCCGTCGGGTTCGTGGTCAAGGACGCTCCGGCCGACACTCTCGCCGACGCCATCCGGCGCGTGGCGGCCGGAGAGCGCGTGGTGGACCCGGCGCTGGCGGCGGCCACCCTGGCCGCGGGCGAGTCACCGCTCACCGCCCGCGAACGCGATGTGCTCATCGCCGCCCGCTCCGGCGCCACCGTCAGCGAGATCGCGGCCAGGCTGTACCTCGCCGAGGGCACCGTGCGGAACTACCTGTCCGGGGCCACCACCAAGACCGGCACGCGCAACCGGATGGAGGCCCTGCGGGTGGCCGACGAGCGCGGCTGGTTGTGACCGTTTCGGGGACGGGTGTTGGGGGAGTACGTGCAGCACGTTGGCGTCAGTTGTTGTGGTGCCAGGTTCTCCCGAATCTTGGGAGATCTCCTGTGCGTGGGGGTTCAAGTCCCCCATTGAGCACGCGTTCGCGGGAAATATCCCAGGTCGGACCGGCACGCTTCAGTCTCGTCAGCGAGTCTCGACCTCGGGTTGCCACGCCGCGCGGCATCGAGGTCTCGAATCTCAACTGGGCAGCTTCATGCGTGTGGTTAGTGTCGGACACTCAATTACCCCATGGGGCTCGGGGTGGCTTCGGGTTCAACCAGTGAGAGAACCTGCAGGTCAACCGGGAGTAGTAGGCTTGTAGATGTGTGCAAGATCGTCTCGGGCACATATTCACGGGAAATCTCCCACACCACAGAGTAAGGGATCCGCTACGGCGGGGCGTTCTCGCGTTCATCGTCACGGCGCCTCGAGTAGGCTCTGCGGTGTCATGTCCTCCTCGCGTGGAGTGGTTCGGGGAGGCACGTCATGAGCGGTCCCGTGACCTCCTTGTGCCTGCCCGATGCGGGCGCTGTCGGGCCTTCGCCCGCACCGGCGATCTTGGCGCCGGTACCGCTGGGGGCTGCCGAGGCTGGCGGCGTCTTCCGGAGATGCCGGTCCGCGGCTGTCCATCGCGGTGATGGACGCCGCCGGGCGTTTGCAGGATCGTGGGGCGGTGGGCGCTCGGATGGGGCACCGGTGACCGGCTCCTCATCACGCTCGTGCAGACCTCCGTCGTGATCCGCCGCCGCCCGGACGGTGTGTTCGCGATGCCGCACAAGCCCTACGTCGTGCGGCGACGCGATCACTCTCGCGCGGACCGGCGTATGGGCGGCTCTCTCGCGGCAAGCTGAACTCGTTGCCCAGGCGCGCGGTCTGACCGCGGTGGACGTGGATCGCTTCGTCCGCGCAGCCAGACCGGGCGAAGGTGAATGCGACGCCGGCACCGCTGCTTGGCCAGTGACGAATGTCGAGAACTTGCCGCCAGCCGTGGAGGACGCCGAAGCGCTCGAGCTCCCGGAGGGAACACTGGTGATACGGCAGCTGCGACCCGCGAAGCGCGCCGCCGAGGGCACCGTCGTGTGCTCCGACACCGCACCCACGTTCCACTGTGGATCGAGCTGGCGCGATCCGCGTCACACCGAAGGGACATCGTCTCGGCTGGAGGTCGGACGACGTACTTGTTGCCGTCGTCGGGCGTTCACCTCGTCTCCGTAGCCTCCGTTGCTCTGGGGCCGGACAAGGAGCGAGACATGAAGAAACCAAGGTCGCGTCTGGTGGTGGCCGCGCTGTCCATCGCCGCGGTGCTCGGCTCTCTGGTGACGGCCCACGCGGCCGGCGCCGACAGCGGCGCCGCGAACGGATCCGGTGCTCGGGCCGCGACGCGCGGTGGGGTGCTGGCGAACGATTTCACCGCGGTCGATCGCACCACCGCGTGGAACCTGACGAACACCCTGGACCTCAAGTTCCCGACCTACCACCCCGAAGGGCTGGCCGTGGTCGGCGACCGGATGTTCCTGTCGTCCACGCAGATCATCGAGCCCACGAAGATGTACCCGACGCCGCAGGACGGTTACGACCGCACGCCCGGCAAGGGGATCGGCCACCTGTTCGTGATCGACCGCCAGGGAAAGCTGCTGAAGGACATCGTCCTCGGCGAGGGTGACATGTACCACCCCGGCGGAATCGACTTCGACGGCCGGAACATCTGGGTCCCGCTGGCGCAGTACCGGCCCGGCAGCAGCGCGATCATGTACCGCGTGGACGCCACCACCCTGCAGGCGCACAAGGAGTTCGAGGTCCACGACCACATCGGCGGGATCGTCTACGACCGGACCACCGGGCACCTCGTCGGCAACAACTGGGGCTCGCGGCGCTTCTACGAGTGGACGGCCCAGGGCCGGACGGTGGCCACCTGGGACAACCCGAACCACATCGTCGACTTCCAGGACTGCCAGTACGTTCCCGACGCACGCATGCTCTGCAGCGGACTCACCACGTTCGGCCAGAACCCGGCCGCCGGCGGCACTTCCGCGAGCTACGAGCTCGGCGGCCTCGCGCTGATCGACCTGCGCTCGCACGACATCCTGCACGAGATCCCGTTCCAGAAGTGGTCGGCCGCCGGCCACGTCGTCACCCGCAACCCGCTCAAGGTGGCAGCCGACGGCCACCACCTCACCCTGTGGGCCGCGCCGGACAACGGCGAGGACGTGAAGGGGACGCAGGTGTTCACGTTCGAGGCGACGGTCTAGCCCGATCCCGGCGCCACCGGGAAGCCCGTCGGCGGGCCGTCTCCCAACCGCGGGAGACGGCCCGCCGACGGGCACCGTCGGAACTGACTACCCCGCGGCACCGAGGACGGTGCCCGGCTCGCGCCGGGCCGCCGCCGAGGCCGGAACATTCCCTCAAACGGGCTCGGCTCGGGCCTGGCGCTGGTTCCGGATGGCAGGCAGGTGCCGGCCCAGTGCGGCGGAATCGGCACAATGCCTTGTATGTGCTTGTTGCCGGCGGCGTCGATGATGGCAGTGAGCCCGGCGGCGGTGTACGACCATGACTTCGCGCCAAACGCATGGCTGCAGGCGGGACGTCGAGCCGCAGCCTGGATCGAGGAAGCACAATGGGCAGTCGGGACAGCCGGTCGGAATCTCTGTCACACCCGCGCGACGATCGTCAGGTCGCTCGCTGAGAGCGACAGGGGCAACTCGGCCTGGCGCGCGGTCGGTCCACGAGCCGCCGCACTGGCAGAGGCGTCGGATGGCCAGGTCCAAGCATGCCTTGGTAGGAGGTGGCGGTCTTGTCGAACCGGTGGTGATGGCACGGTCTTCCAGAGCCCATACCGCTCGGGCAATTCCTGCCACACCACACCGGGTTTTGGCCTTGAACAACATCCCGTTGAGCACCCGACGGTCATCAACCCGCCGACGCCCCTTCCCACCCGACATGCGAAGCAACGGCGCGATCGCCTGCCTCTGCTCATCGGTCAACTCATGCCTACGTACCACAACCCAAGATCAAAGCCGGTCACCTTCACCACTTTGAGGACACGCCCTAGCTTGAGTTTTAACCTGTTCGGCGCGGTCGAGGCGTGCTCGGCTTGGTCTTCTTGGACGTGGCCGGGGTGACGACGTGCACGTCGTGGCGGGTGGCTGGCCGGTCGTTGGGACGGCCGGTTGGCCGCCCTGGACCGGGCCGTGTTTGTTTCGGTGCGCTCGCGGGAGAGCCGGTTTGTGCGCGTAGGTGCCGAAATCCGCGTCGGACCCGGGCGGGGGTGAGCCGGTCTGGTGGTGCGGGTTTCTCCCAGGGGCGCCGTAGATCCACGGCTAACCGGCGAGCCAGTCGGAGTTGGGTGTAGGCGGCCAGGACCAGCCAGCCCCACCGGTCGGCTTGTTCGGGTGTGCGCAGTTTCGGGCGGGTCCAGCCGAGGGTCTGTTTGAACAGTCGGAAGGTGTGCTCGATATCGAATCTGCGCAGGAATGCCTGCCAGAGCAGATCGACCGTCCCGCTGTCCAGATCGACGCGGGAATGCCATAACCACACCGGTTTCGGGATCGCCCCGGACGGTAATCGGTCCACCTGTAAACGGATCACGGTGCCGTCCAGAATCGGCAGGTGTCCGACGTGGGTGGTCCAGGCGGTGCGGTGCGTCAACCGGGGGTGCAGCCGGTTCCAGGCCCGGACGATGGCGGGACCGTAGAGACGGGTGTCGGCGTCGATGGCGATATCGGGTTGGCCCCAGGTGGCTGGATCGCCGAAGGCGAACTCTCTGCCGTGTCGGCGTGGCCGGCCCACCGTGTGCGGTGTGTGGGGTGGGGTCGAGCGGCGCAGGACCCGGTCCGACCGCATCCGCACCAGCACCGCGACGGGCAGGTCAGTCAGCTGGAAGGCTAAGCGTGGTCCGTCGTAGCCGGCGTCGGCCACGATCAGGATCTCGCGATCGCCGGGCTGCCAGTGCCCATGGGTGATCAGTCCGGTCACGACCCGGCGCAGTTGCTCGGCGGTGACCGTGGCGGCGTCGGCTCCGGGTGCCAGGCGTTGAATATCCACCGGCGCGGTCCAGGAGCTGCGGCCGGTTTCCAGCGCGACCACGACCGAGTAGGGCCAGCCGGGAATCGCCAGATGCTGGTTGCGGTTGCGGCCGTAGGCGTGGCACATGACCCGTTCTGGTGCGGTGTGTGCCTCGGGCCGGAACCAGCAGGTGATGTCCACGGCCAGCACCAACCGGCTGTCGGCCGCGCGCGGCAGCGGCCCGGCCACAATGGCGTCGCGGAGCCGATCGACATCGATCCGGCCGTGGGCCAGGCCCGCATACAGCCCGCCATGGCCCCGGCGATGCTCCGCGAGCAGCGATAACTCCGGCAGGGACCGGACCGGTCCCTCGGCACATAACACGGCGTCGGTCAGCTCGAACAACGCGTCCGCGCGACCGGTCAAGCATCGATAGAACTCGTGTCGGAAGCCGGCGAGGTCCCCCGACGCCCTGCCCACGCCCGGGTCGTGCACACTGATCAACTGAAGCCCTTGGTTCGATCGTCTTTCTGTCGCAAGAAGAATGATCAACCAAGGGCTTCATCCATGATCAACTGGGGTCGATCCCCACACCCAGACGTTAAAACTCAAGCTAGCTTGAGTTTTAACCTGTTCGGCGCGGTCGAGGCGTGCTCGGCTTGGTCTTCTTGGACGTGGCCGGGGTGACGACGTGCACGTCGTGGCGGGTGGCTGGCCGGTCGTTGGGACGGCCGGTTGGCCGCCCTGGACCGGGCCGTGTTTGTTTCGGTGCGCTCGCGGGAGAGCCGGTTTGTGCGCGTAGGTGCCGAAATCCGCGTCGGACCCGGGCGGGGGTGAGCCGGTCTGGTGGTGCGGGTTTCTCCCAGGGGCGCCGTAGATCCACGGCTAACCGGCGAGCCAGTCGGAGTTGGGTGTAGGCGGCCAGGACCAGCCAGCCCCACCGGTCGGCTTGTTCGGGTGTGCGCAGTTTCGGGCGGGTCCAGCCGAGGGTCTGTTTGAACAGTCGGAAGGTGTGCTCGATATCGAATCTGCGCAGGAATGCCTGCCAGAGCAGATCGACCGTCCTGCTGTCCAGATCGACGCGGGAATGCCATAACCACACCGGTTTCGGGATCGCCCCGGACGGTAATCGGTCCACCTGTAAACGGATCACGGTGCCGTCCAGAATCGGCAGGTGTCCGACGTGGGTGGTCCAGGCGGTGCGGTGCGTCAACCGGGGGTGCAGCCGGTTCCAGGCCCGGACGATGGCGGGACCGTAGAGACGGGTGTCGGCGTCGATGGCGATATCGGGTTGGCCCCAGGTGGCTGGATCGCCGAAGGCGAACTCTCTGCCGTGTCGGCGTGGCCGGCCCACCGTGTGCGGTGTGTGGGGTGGGGTCGAGCGGCGCAGGACCCGGTCCGACCGCATCCGCACCAGCACCGCGACGGGCAGGTCAGTCAGCTGGAAGGCTAAGCGTGGTCCGTCGTAGCCGGCGTCGGCCACGATCAGGATCTCGCGATCGCCGGGCTGCCAGTGCCCATGGGTGATCAGTCCGGTCACGACCCGGCGCAGTTGCTCGGCGGTGACCGTGGCGGCGTCGGCTCCGGGTGCCAGGCGTTGAATATCCACCGGCGCGGTCCAGGAGCTGCGGCCGGTTTCCAGCGCGACCACGACCGAGTAGGGCCAGCCGGGAATCGCCAGATGCTGGTTGCGGTTGCGGCCGTAGGCGTGGCACATGACCCGTTCTGGTGCGGGGTGTGCCTCGGGCCGGAACCAGCAGGTGATGTCCACGGCCAGCACCAACCGGCTGTCGGCCGCTCGCGGCAGCGGCCCGGCCACAATGGCGTCGCGGAGCCGATCGACATCGATCCGGCCGTGGGCCAGGCCCGCATACAGCCCGCCATGGCCCCGGCGATGCTCCGCGAGCAGCGATAACTCCGGCAGGGACCGGACCGGTCCCTCGGCACATAACACGGCGTCGGTCAGCTCGAACAACGCGTCCGCGCGACCGGTCAAGCATCGATAGAACTCGTGTCGGAAGCCGGCGAGGTCCCCCGACGCCCTGCCCACGCCCGGGTCGTGCACACTGATCAACTGAAGCCCTTGGTTCGATCGTCTTTCTGTCGCAAGAAGAATGATCAACCAAGGGCTTCATCCATGATCAACTGGGGTCGATCCCCACACCCAGACGTTAAAACTCAAGCTAGCCACGGACATGTTCTTCCTGCTGCACAAGACCTACAGCCCATCTCTCTACGGGCTCGAGAACGAGACCGTGCGGCGGGCCGCGGTGAACCCGTCGGGGCTCCCGATGGACAACTCGTGACCACAGTGGACGAGTCAGTTCTGGACGAACCGGCGCGAGCGGCGCTCAGTGGTCCGCACGCGCACTTCGTCGAGCGCCGCGGCCGGGTTGTGCGCTACCCGGTGGACGTGGCGCCGTTCCTCGCCCTCGACCCGGCGACGACCGGATCGGCGTGGGTCGACCTCGCGGCGCTGGCGCGCGGGTTCGATCTCGCGCTCGGGACCGGGCCTCGTTCTGATCTCTCGCGCGCCGAGACGCCGAGCCGCGAGTTTCCGCAGTCCGTGCTCGCCACGCGCGACTAGCCACGCCACGACAAGGCGCTGGTGACCCGGGCTGCCCTGTCTGGTGCAGACTGGGGTGACGGCGTCTGAGATCGTGGTCTCGGCGATGGCCCAGGCAATCGCGGCGATCATCGTCCGGGTGATCCGCGCGGTCGCGTCGCGGCCGGCGCCCGCGGAGTCCGGCGCGGTGACCGGCAGTGGCGCGTCCGCCGGAGAGGACGACGCTGACGTGCGGGCGTCGGTGATCGGCCATCTGCGGGACCAGGTCCGGTGCTACTCCTTGCGCCGGTGACTTCTTGGCGCCTGGCACTGTGGTTGCGAATCAAGTGCCCGGCTCACGATGCTAGAGCGGCAGGTTCTCGTGTTTGCGGATCGGGGCTCCGGTCTTCTTCGTCTCGAACAGCCGGAGGCCCCGCCGCAGCCGTTCGCGGGTGGTGGCGGGGTCGATGACCTCGTCGATGAGTCCGCGTTCCGCGGCTTCGTACGGAGGCTTGCCGTCGATGAGGGCTGTGGGCCAGGCCAGGCAGGCGTCGGCGCCCAAGTGCCGGGAGCCCATCGCGACGTAGCCGATGCCTTCCGCGCGGCGGGTGACCACGGTGAGGAGGGGAACGGTTGCTTCAGCGTAGGCGTGGAGCAGCGCCGCGAAGCGGCGAACCGCGCCGTGTTGTTCCTCGTTCGGGGTCGCGGCGAAACCCGGGGTGTCGACGAAAGTGAGCACTGGTACGTCAAAGGCGTCACAGGTACGGACGAACCGCGCTGCCTTGATGCTGGCCTTCTCGTCCAGCCGCCCGCCGGCTTCGGCCGGCTGGTTGGCCACGACGCCGACGTTGCGGCCGCCGAGGCGGCCGAAGCCGGTGAGGACATTGGGTGCGTACCGGTCGTGTACTTGCAGCAGCTCTCCGTCGTCGAGTACGCGGGCGACGATTCGGCGGACGTCGTAGGCCAGGTCCGCGTCGGGGATGATTCGGTCGAGGGTGTGGTCTTCGCCGCGCCTCGCCGGCGCTTGGGTGTGCAGGCGTGCCGGGGAGAGATAGGTGAGCAGGTTCCGGACGTACGCGATGGCATCGGCTTCGGTGGGCGCGATGTGGTGGGCGGAACCCGACCGGGTGTGGTGCACCGACGCACCGCCCAGATCTTCGGCGGACACCCGCTCTCCCAGTGCTTCGCGCAGGACCGACGGCCCGGTGAGGAACATCTGCGCCGATTTCTCCACCATGACCACGAAGTCGGTGATCGCGGGGGAGTAGACCGCGCCACCCGCGCACGGCCCCATGATCAGCGAGATTTGCGGGACCAGCCCGGACATGCGGACGTTGCGCCGGAAGATCCCGCCGTAGAGGCTCTGCGCGACCACCCCCTCCTGGATCCGGCCGCCCGCGCTGTCGTTGATGCCGATCATCGGGACACCGGCCTGCATGGCCATGTCCATGACCCTGGCGATCTTCTCGCCGACGACTTCCCCGAGACTGCCGCCGAAAACGGTGAAGTCCTGGGAAAAGACGCACACCTCCTGGCCGTGCACCGTGCCCTGCCCCACGACGACCGCGTCACCGAGCGGACGGTCGCGGCCCTGGCCGAGGCTGGTGGACCGCGTCCGGACGAAGCTACCCACCTCGAGGAAGGACCCGGGGTCCAGGAGCAGGTCGAGACGCTCGCGAGCGGTGAGCTTGTTCCGGGCGTGCTGGCCGGCCGCCGCGATTTCCGTCCGGGCCCGCGCGGATTCCCGGAGATCGACCATCGTGGAGATCGCGTCCGACGTCCAGTTCTTGTTCGCCACACTGAAACTTTCGGCAACCATGGTGGTCCTTCACCCTCGACGTGGTCCGGGCGGATCGTGCGCGACTTCGTCGCAATCGCCTGGTACGGCACGGAATCGAACGGACGAACCCTCGGCTCGACGCGTGACGATCTTCAAGTTACTGACGCCGCCGGGTGAATGCCAAGGGCGAGGGCTGAAAGGGCAACGCGGGAGTACGACCGGGAACAAGCCCGATGGTGCGCTGTAAGGGAAACCACGCCGCCTCGGCCACCCGATCGGCCTAGCATCATTCACGTTGCGTGAGCGGGGGTCTCCGGCGTCCGGGAGAGCAATGCGGGTGACAGCGTTCTTTCGAGATGTGATGCCGGAACGGCAGCTAACCCTTAGTCATTCCGGCCGAATCATGATGTGGATCACTGGGTGCCTTTCCGGGGTCAGGTGTTTGGTACAGCTTGAAGTCGGTCGCCGACGGCGTGGAGATCGCCGGCGCGCGACGGAGCAGTCTTGCGGACGTCGGGGGTCCGGGCCGGAAGGCCCGTGCTGCGGGAGGTGGGGACGGCGAGCTCAGGCGGCTCGGTGGAGGAGTTTTTCCCGTACGGCAAGGAATCCGGTCGGCAGACCGGCTTCTTCGCTGACTGAGAGAGAAAGAACCGCGTCGGGACGACGTGACGCTCAGCGCGTTGCGCGGAACCGGCGACCCCTTTGCCTGACAGTACCCGGCGGTTGCCGCCGAGGTGCCGAAGTTCGTATCGGTGAGCGATTCGACCGGCTGAAATCCGGGCGTTTCCCCGGTGGTGCGCGGGGAATTCACCGGCACCTTGTGCTCCGCGGGTGCCGGTCGCCGACGTCGACCAGTGAAGTCTGATCAGGAGAACTCGTGGTGAATTCGTCGGGGCCGGACGTCGAGGACGACCCGATCGCCATCGTCGGCATGGCGTGCCGGCTGCCGAAGGCGCCGGACCTGCGTTCGTTCTGGCAGCTGCTCCGCTCCGGCGGCAGCGGTGTCACGCCGGTGCCGGACGGCCGCTGGACGGACGTCGCCGAACTGGATGCCGGGCTCCTGCGCCACGGCGGCTTCGTCGACGACGTGGACCGGTTCGACGCGGAGTTCTTCGGGATCTCGCCGCGGGAAGCCGCGGCCGTGGACCCGCAGCAGCGGATGGCTTTGGAACTGGGTTGGGAAGCGCTCGAGGACGCCGGGATCGTGCCGGCCGGCCTGCGCGAGCACCGGGTCGGAGTTTTCGCCGGCGCGATGGCGTCGGACTACGAGCTGCTCAGCCTGCGCCGGGGCCTGGCGGCGATCAGTCACCACAGCCTCACCGGCCTGCGCAACGGGATGATCCCGAACCGGATGTCGTACGCGTTCGGGTTCACCGGGCCGAGCCTGGCCGTGGACACCGGGCAGTCGTCCTCGCTGGTCGCGGTGCACCTCGCGGCCGAGAGCATCCGGTCCGGTGAGTCCGAACTCGCCCTGGCGGGCGGGATCCAGCTCAACCTGGCCGGAGACAACGCTGTCACCGCCGCGCGGTTCGGCGGCCTGTCCCCGGACGGCCGCTGCTACACGTTCGACGCTCGCGCGAACGGCTACGTGCGCGGCGAGGGCGGCGGCTTCGTCGTGCTCAAGCCGCTTTCCCGTGCCCTGGCGGACGGCGACGACGTGTATGCCGTGGTGCTGGGCAGCGCGGTGAACAACGAGGGCCCGGGGGAGTCGTTCACCCGGCCGAGTTCCGAGGCTCAGGAGGCGCTGCTGCGCGCGGCCTACCGCCGGGCCGGCGTGGACCCGCGCCGGGTGCAGTACGTGGAGCTGCACGGGACCGGCACTAAGGTCGGCGACCCGGTCGAGGCCCGCGCGCTCGGCGCCGCACTGGGCGAGGGCCGGACCACCCCGCTGCGGGTGGGTTCGGCGAAGACCAACGTGGGACACCTGGAAAGCGCAGCCGGTATCGTCGGGCTCCTGAAGACGGCGCTGGCGGTACGGAACCGGCAGCTGCCCGCGAGCCTGAACTTCGAGCAGCCCAACCCGGACATCCGGTTCGACGACTGGCACCTGCGGGTCGTGCGGTCGGCCGAGGCGTGGCCGGAAGCCGGCGGAACGCTGCTCGCCGGCGTGTCGTCGTTCGGCGTGGGCGGAACGAACTGCCACGTCGTCCTCTCGTCACCGAGCCCGGTTCCGGCCGAGCCAGCGGAAACGCTCACGCCGGACGCGGTGGTACCGGTCGTCGTGTCGGGCCGGTCGCAGCCGGCCCTGCGTGACCAGGCGGCCCGGCTCGCCGACGCACTGGACCGCGACCCGGATTTGGCGGTGGCGGATCTGGCGTGGTCCTCGGCACTCACCCGGTCAGGCTTCGACCACCGAGCCGCGGTCGTGGCCGGTGACCGGGCCGAGGTGCTGGCGGGGCTGCGGGCGCTGGCGGCCGGCGAGCCGGATCCGGCGGTGGTCACCGGGTCGGCGGCGCCGTCCGGTGGTGTGGTGTTCGTGTTCCCCGGCCAGGGTTCGCAGTGGGTGGGCATGGGCCGGGGTCTGCTGGAGACCTCACCGGTGTTCCGGCAGGCGATGCTCGAATGCCAGGAAGCGCTGGCGCCGTGGGTGTCCTGGTCGCTGATCGACGTGCTCGCCGGTGCCGACGGCGCGGCGCTGGACCGGGTCGACGTGGTGCAGCCGGCCCTGTGGGCGATCATGGTGTCGCTGGCCCGGCTGTGGCGCTCCTGCGGTGTGGAGCCCGACGCGGTCGTGGGCCACAGCCAAGGCGAGATCGCCGCGGCGTGTGTTGCCGGCGCATTGTCCCTTTCGGACGGTGCCCGCGTGGTGGCGCTGCGGGCCCGGGCGCTGCGAGCCCTCGCCGGCCGCGGCGGGATGCTGTCGGTCGGCCTGTCCCGCGACGACTTCGAGGAGTGGCTCAGCCGGTACGCCGGGCAGGTGGCCCTGGCCGCGGTCAACGCCACCGGCTCCGTGGTGGTCGCGGGTGACCCGGGTGCGTTGCGGCGCCTGCAGGCGGAGCTGATCGGGCGGGACATCCGGGCGCGGTTGATCGACGTCGACTACGCCTCGCACTCCGCGCAGGTCGACGAGGTCCGCTCCGAGGTGCTCGAAGCACTGGCGCCGATCGAGCCTCGTCCCGCGCAGGTGCCGTTCTTCTCCACGGTGGAAGCCGGCTGGCTCCGCGGTACGGAGCTGGACGCCGGGTACTGGTTCCGCAACCTGCGCCAGGCCGTGCTCTTCGCACCGGCCGTCACGACGTTGCTGGCCGAGGGCCACCGGGCGTTCGTCGAGGTGAGCCCGCACCCGGTGACCACGGTCCCGATCGCGGAGACGGTCGACGCGGCTGAGGTGCCGGCGGCCGTGGTGACCGGGACTCTGCGCCGCGACCAGGATTCGCCGCGCCGGTTCCTGATGTCGCTGGCGACCCTGAGCACCGGGGGCGTCGAGCTCGACTGGCCGCAGGTGTTCGCCGGGCTCGGCGTGCGGGGCCGACGGGTCGGTCTGCCCAGCTACGCGTTCCAGCGGGAGCGCCACTGGCTCGACGAGGTGGAGAACCCGGCAGCCGCACCGGTCGCCGCGGCGCCATCCGTGAGCAGTTCCAGCCAACCGCCGCGGGAACCGGCGATGGCGGTGCGCGACGTCGTGGCCCGCGAGACCGCGGCCGTGCTGGGACACCGGGACTGGCGTCAGGTCGACGACCGCCGCACCTTCAAGGACCTCGGGTTCGACTCGATCATGATGGTCGAGCTCCGCGACCGCGTGAACCGGGCGCTCGGCTCGCGGCTCGACACCACCGAGATCTTCAGCCACCCGACCGCGGCGCAGCTCAGCGAGCGCGTCGAGCTCGACCTCGGTCTCCGGACCGGGGAAGCCGGGCCCACCCGCCCCATGGCCGCCGACGACGACCCGATCGTGATCGTCGGTACGGCGTGCCGGTTCCCGGGTGGCGTGGCCTCCCCCGAGGACTTGTGGGACGTGGTCGCGACCGGCCGGGACGTGATCTCCGGCTTCCCCACCGACCGCGGGTGGGACCTGGCCGCGTTGCGCGACGGCGGTTCCGCGACCCAGCTGGGCGGCTTCCTCCACGACGCGCCCCAGTTCGACGCCGGCTTCTTCGGGATCTCCCCGCGCGAAGCGCTGGCCATGGACCCGCAGCAGCGGCTGCTGCTCGAAACGAGCTGGGAAGCGCTGGAACGGGCGAACATCACGCCGGCGTCGCTGAAAGGCACCCGCGCCGGGGTGTTCGTCGGCGCCTACCCGCAGGGGTATCTGCAGGAGCGGACCCGGACCGACGACGAGCTGGCCGGCTACCTGCTCACCGGAACGTCGTCGAGCGTGCTGTCGGGCCGGATCGCCTACACGCTGGGGCTGGCGGGCCCGGCCGTCACGGTGGACACGGCGTGTTCCTCGTCGCTGGTCGCGCTGCACCTGGCCGTGCAGTCCCTGCGGACCGGTGAATCCGATCTGGCGCTGGTCGGCGGCGTGACGGTGATGTCGGCGCCGGACATCTTCGAAGAGTTCTCCCGCCAGGGCGGGCTGGCGCCCGACGGCCGGTGCAAGCCGTTCGGCGACACGGCCGACGGCACCGGCTGGAGCGAGGGCGCCGGGGTCCTGGTCGTCGAACGGCTGTCGACGGCCCGGGCGCGAGGCCACCGGGTCCTGAGCGTCGTGCGCGGGAGCGCGGTCAACCAGGACGGCGCCTCCAACGGCCTCACCGCGCCCAACGGCGCCGCGCAGCAGCGGGTAATCCGCGACGCGCTCTCCCACGCGGGCCTGTCGGCTGCCGAGGTGGACGCCGTCGAGGCGCACGGTACGGGCACCCGGCTCGGCGACCCGATCGAAGCTCAGGCCCTGCTGGCGACGCTGGGACAGGACCGCGGCGAGGGCGAACCGGTGTGGCTGGGCTCGGTGAAGTCCAACATCGGGCACACGCAGGCCGCGGCCGGCGTGGCGGGCGTGATCAAGATGGTCGAGGCGATGCGCCACGGCGTGCTCCCGCGGAGCCTGCACGCCGACCGGCCGACGACCCGGGTCGACTGGCGCTCCGGCGCGGTGCGGGTGCTGACCGAGCAGGTGCCGTGGCCGGAGACCGGCCGCCCGCGCCGCGCGGGGGTGTCGGCGTTCGGCATCAGCGGCACGAACGCCCACGTCATCGTCGAACAAGCGCCCGCGGAGCGTGCCGCCGTGGTGCGGCCGGGCGTCGACGTTCCGGTGCCGATCGTGGTGTCCGGCCAGTCGGAGCCGGCGCTGCGCGAGCAGGCGGCTCGCTTGGCGGCGTTCGTCGGAGACACGCCGGAGGTGTCGCAGGCGGACCTGGCCTGGACCCTGGCCACCGCGCGGTCGACGTTCGACCGGCGCGCCGTGTTCGTGCCTGCGGACCGGGCCGAGCTGGCGTCCTCGCTGAGGGCACTGGCCGAGGGCGATGAGGCGGGTGTGGTCGCCGGGAACGGGGGCCGGCTGGCGCTCGTCTTTTCCGGGCAGGGTGCGCAGCGGATCGGGATGGGTCGTGCGCTTTCGGCGCGGTTCCCGGTGTTCGCGGAGGCGCTCGATGAGGTGTGTGCGCTGCTGGATCCGGTGCTGGCGGGCGAAAAGCCGTTGCGGGACGTGATGTTCGCGGACGCGGGCCTGCTGGATCAGACCGGGTACACCCAGCCGGCGTTGTTCGCGTGGCAGACGGCGTGGTTGCGGCTGTTGCGGTCGTGGGGGATCCGGCCGGACTTCCTGATGGGGCACTCCATCGGTGAGATCAGCGCGGCGCACGCGGCCGGAGTCTTCTCTCTGGAGGACGCGTGTGTGCTGGTGGCGGCGCGGGCGAACCTGATGCAGGCGTTGCCGAGCGGCGGCGCCATGCTGGCGGTGAATGCCGCGGAGAGTGACCTCCTGCCGCTGCTGGAAAACCACGGTGGAGCCGTGGGGATCGCGGCGGTCAACGCCGGTCACGCTGTGGTGCTTTCCGGGGACGAGGACGCTGTCGCGGACCTCGGCCGGGTGCTCGGCGAACAGGGGTACAAGACCACGCGGTTGCGGGTCAGCCACGCGTTCCACTCGGCGCGGATGGATCCGATGCTGGCGGAGTTCCGGGCAGCGATCGGCGGGATCGAATTCCACGAGCCGGTTGTCCCGCTGATCTCCAACCTCACCGGCGAGCCGGCCGGCGCCGAAGTGGCCACTGTGGACTACTGGGTGCGGCACGTGCGGGAGCCGGTGCGCTTCGCCGACGGAGTATCCACTTTG
The DNA here is from genome assembly GCF_044452505.1 of Amycolatopsis sp. NPDC051903. Classification (NCBI taxonomy): domain Bacteria; kingdom Bacillati; phylum Actinomycetota; class Actinomycetes; order Pseudonocardiales; family Pseudonocardiaceae; genus Amycolatopsis; species Amycolatopsis sp. NPDC051903. Next base: position 43,175 of record NZ_JBITBT010000038.1, read on the forward strand.
GATGGTCGGGGCGCCGGCGTGTTCGTCGAGGCCGGACCGGCGAGCACGCTGTCGTCGATGATCGGCGCCGAGCTCGAGGCCGAGCGCACGACGGTGATTCCCGCGGTCCGCAAGGACCAGGACGAGGTCACAGGTGCCGTTGCCGCGGTCGGCCGGCTGCACGCGGTGGGGGCCTTCGTCGACTGGGCCGCCGTGTTCGCGGGGCTGGGCGTCGAAGGCCGTAAGGTCGCGCTGCCGACATATGCGTTCCAGCGCGAGCGGTTTTGGCCTGCCGCAACAGTTTCGACGGAGGGCGTGGCCGCGGCCGGGCTGGACGCGGTGGACCACCCGCTGCTCGGCGCCGCCGCTCCGTTGCCCGGCGCCGACGGTTACGTCTTCAGCGGCCGGTTGTCGGTGGCGACCCAGCCCTGGCTGGCCGACCACGCGGCCGACGGGACCGTGATCGTTCCGGGGGCGGCGTTCGTCGAGGTCGTGATCCGGGCCGGCGACGCCGTCGGGTGCGGCCGGATCGACGACCTCACCCTGCACCAGCCGCTTGTCCTCCCCGGGCAGGACGCCGTCGACCTGCAGGTGCTGGTCGACGGTCCGGAGGCCGACGGCGGCCGACGACCGGTCACGGTGTACTCCCGGCCCGCCGGGCAGGACCGGCCGTGGACCCGGCAGGCGAGCGGCACGGTGACACCCGCGACCGGCGCCGAGCCGACCGGTGACCTGTCCTGGCCGCCCCGAGACGCGGTTCCGGTGTCACTGGACGGGTTCTACGACCGCACCGGCGGGTCGGCGTTCGAGTATGGGCCGATGTTCCAGGGTTTGCGAGCGGTGTGGACGTGCGGCAACGAGGTGTTCGCCGAAGTCACGGTGCCGGCGGCGGCGCGCGAGCTGGTGAACCGGTTCGGCCTGCACCCGGCGCTGCTGGACGCGGCGTTGCAGGCCAACGTCTTCGCCCCGCTGACTCCGGCCGAGCACGGCAGGATGCCGTTCTCCTTCAGCGGTGTCGCCTTGCACGCGACCGGCGCGACCACGCTGCGGGTCCGGCTGACCGCGACCGGCGCCGACACCGTTCGCATCGAGGCCGTCGACCCGGCGGGGTCCCCGGTGATCGTCCTCGACTCAGTGGTGCTGCGGCCGTTCGTGCCCGAACTGCTCACCCGCGCCGCGGTGCAGGGTGCTCCGGAGACGCTGCTCCGGCTCGAATGGACACCCGCACCGGAGGCGACCGACAGCACCCCCGCGACCTGGCACGCGCTGGACGGCTACCACGGGGAAATCCCGGCGGGGCTGGAAGTCGCGGGCAGCTTGGCCGAGCTCGCCGGAGCCCAGAACGTCGTGGTCCCGGTCGGGGGCGCGGGCGGGGACGTCGTCGAAGAAGCCGAAGCGATGACCGTCGCCGTGCTCAATTTGCTGCAGGCGTGGCTGGCCCGCTCCGAGCCGGCCGAGACCCGGCTCGTGTTCCTGACGCGCAACGCAGTCGGTACCAAGGAAACCGAGCCGGTCAAGGACCTCGTGGCCGCTGCGGTGTGGGGCCTGGTCAGGTCAGCCCAGACGGAGCATCCAGGCCGGTTCACGCTCCTCGACCACGATCACCGGCCCGTCACCGCGGCCCAGCTCGCGACCGCCGAACCCCAGATCGCCCTTCGCGACGGCCAGGCCTTGGTCCCGAGGCTGAGCGTGCCGTCCGGCGACGAGGTGCTGGCCGTCCCCGAGGACGCCGACGACACGTGGCGGCTGGAGGTGTCGGAGCAGGGTACGGCCGACAACCTCGTGCTGCGGGCGGCGCCGGACCTGGCCGAACCGCTGAACCCCGGACAGGTCCGGATCGCGGTGCGCGTGTCCGGACTGAACTTCCGGGACGTCCTCAACGCGCTCGGTATGTACCCGGGCGACCCGGTTCCGCTGGGCCTCGAAGTCGCCGGCGTGGTGACCGAAGTGGGCCCGGACGTCGCCGGGCTGAAGGCCGGAGACCGGGTGCTGGGCATCGCGACCGGAGCGTTCGGTCCGGTCGCGGTGGCCGACGAGCGGTCGCTCGTCGTGATGCCCCGCCAGTGGTCGTTCGCCCAGGCGGCGACGGCACCGGTGGTGTTCCTGACCGCGTGGCACGGGCTGCGCGATCTCGCCGGGCTGAGGGCCGGTGAGTCGGTGCTGGTCCACGCCGGCGCCGGCGGGGTCGGGATGGCGGCGATCCGGCTGGCCCGGCACCTGGGCGCCGAGGTGTTCGCGACGGCCGCCCCGGGCAAGTGGGACGTGCTGCGTTCCCTGGGCCTGCCCGACGACCACCTCGCCTCGTCGCGCACCGTGGACTTCGAAGAACAGTTCTCGGCGGCCACCCGGGGTCGTGGGGTGGACGTGGTCCTCAACTCCCTCACGGGCGAGTTCGTGGACGCGTCCCTGCGGCTGCTCGCGCCCGGTGGCCGCTTCGTGGAGATGGGGAAGGCCGATCTCCGCGCCGCGCCCGAGATCGCCGCGGCCCATCCGAGCGTGTTCTACCAGGCCTTCGACCTGATGGAGGTCGACCTGGACCGGATCCACCGGATGCTCGTCGAGCTCTCCGGGTTGTTCGCCACCGGTGCGCTGACCCCGTTGCCGGTCACGACCTGGGACGTTCGGCGCGCCCGCGAAGCGTTCCAGTTCGTCAGCCAGGCCAAGCACGTCGGGAAGGTCGCGCTGACGATCCCGCGGCCGCCGGACCCTCAGGGCGCTGTGGTGATCACGGGCGGCACCGGCGGACTGGGCGCCGTGCTGGCCCGGCACCTGGCCGAAACGCGGGGCGTGCGCCGGCTCGTGCTGGTCAGCCGGCGCGGGGAATCGGCTCCGGGTGCGGCCGAGCTGCGGACCGAGCTGACCGAGCTGGGCGCCGAGGTCACGATCGCCAAGTGCGACGTCGCGGACCGCGACCGGCTGGCCGAGGTGCTGGCCGCGGCACAACCGGTGACCTCAGTGCTCCACACCGCGGGCGTCGTGGCGGACGCGACTGTCGAGTCGCTGAGCCCCGAGGCGATCGGCCGCGTGCTGGCGCCCAAGGTGCGGGGCGCGTGGAACCTGCACGAGCTCACCCGTGACACCGACTTGGCGGAGTTCGTGGTGTTCTCCTCAGTCGGCGGCGTCACGGGCGCCGCCGGGCAGGCCAACTACGCCGCGGCGAACGTGTTCCTCGACGCGCTGGCGTCGCTCCGCCGCGGGCAGGGCCGGCCGGCGGTGTCGGTGGCGTGGGGTGCGTGGTCCCCGGAGGTGGGGATGACCGGAGCGCTGTCCGAAGTGGACCTCGACCGGCTGACCCGGTCGGGCCTGCCGCCGATGACCGTCGAGCAGGGGCTCGGGCTGTTCGACCGCGCCGTCGCCGCGGACCGGCCGATGCTGGTCGCGACCCGGCTCGACCGCGAGGCGGTGTCGGCACGGTCGTCGCGGCTGTTCGACGCCCTCACCGCCCGGCGCCCGGCCCGGATCGGCGCGGCGACGGACACCTCGGAAGCCTCGGTCGTGCGGCGCCTGTCCGCCATGACGCCGATCGACCGGACGCGGGCCGTCACGGATCTGGTCCGCACGCAGGTGGCCGCGGTGCTCGGCCACGCGGCCCCGAACGACATCGACCCCGCCCAGGCGTTCAAGGACCTGGGCCTGGATTCGTTGACGTCGGTCGAGCTGCGCAATCGCGTGAACAAGGTGTTCGGGACCCGGTTGCCGGCCACAGAGATCTTCAACCACCCGACGACGGCACAGCTGAGCGACCGGATCGGGATCGAGCTCGGCCTCCTGCGGGAGAAAGCCGTGCGTGCGCCGGTGGCCTCGGCTGTGGTCCCCGACGACGACCCGATCGTGATCGTGGGGATGGGTTGCCGGTTCCCCGGCGGCGTCGTTTCTCCGGAAGACCTGTGGGACCTCGTCGCGTCCGGGCGGGACGCGATCTCCGATTTCCCGGCGGACCGGGGCTGGGACCTGGCCGCGTTGCGCGGCGGGGGATCGGCCACCCAGCAGGGCGGCTTTCTCCACGAGGCGCCCGAGTTCGACGCGGACTTCTTCGGGATTTCGCCGCGTGAAGCACTGGCCATGGACCCGCAGCAACGGCTGCTGCTGGAAGTCTCGTGGGAGGCGCTGGAGCGGACGGGCATCGCGCCCGCCTCGGTCGGCGGCACGCGGACCGGTGTGTTCGTCGGCGCCTACCACCAGGACTACCTCCGGGAGCGGACCGCGGCCAGGGACGAGCTCGGCGGCTACCTGCTGACGGGCACCACGTCGAGCGTGCTGTCGGGCCGGATCGCGTACTCGCTCGGGCTGGAAGGCCCGGCCGTGACCGTGGACACCGCGTGTTCGTCGTCGCTGGTTGCCCTGCACTGGGCCATGCAGTCGCTGCGGTCCGGCGAGTGCGAGCTGGCGCTGGTCGGCGGCGTCACCGTGATGTCCACCCCGGACATCTTCGAGGAATTTTCCCGTCAGGACGGGCTTTCCGCCGACGGCCGGTGCAAGCCGTTCGCCGAGTCGGCGGACGGCACCGGCTGGGGTGAGGGCGTCGGCGTCCTCGTCGTGGAACGGATGTCCGCCGCCCGCGTGTCCGGGCATCGGGTGCTGGCGGTGGTGCGGGGTTCGGCGGTGAACCAGGACGGCGCGTCGAACGGCTTGACCGCGCCGAACGGGCCGTCTCAGCAACGGGTCATCGAAGCCGCGCTCACCCGTGCCGGAGTGAGGCCGACCGAGATCGACGCCGTGGAAGCGCACGGCACGGGGACGCGGCTGGGCGACCCGATCGAGGCGCAGGCGCTGCTCGCGACGCTCGGCCAGGGCCGGGAAGACGGCCGGCCCCTGTGGCTGGGGTCGGTGAAGTCGAACATCGGGCACACGCAGGCCGCGGCCGGGGTCGCCGGGATCATCAAGATGGTCCAGGCCATGGAGCACGGGGTTCTGCCGCGCAGCCTCCACGCCGACGAGCCGTCCACCCACGTCGACTGGACGTCCGGTGCCGTGCGGGTGCTGACCGAGCAGGTGCCGTGGCCGGAGACCGGTCGCCCGCGGCGGGCGGGGGTGTCGGGGTTCGGGATCAGCGGGACCAACGCCCACGTCATCCTGGAGCAGGCGCCCGCCGCAGCCGAACCACCGACCACAGTGGACACCGAGACGCCGGTGCCGGTCCTGGTGAGCGGCCGGTCCGGTCCGGCGCTGCGCGACCAGGCGGCGCGGCTGGTGAGCCTGCTGGATGGTGCTCCCGCGCCGGCCGTGGCGGACCTCGCGTGGTCGCTCGCGACCACGCGGTCGAGCTTCGACCACCGTGCCGTGGTGGTGGCCGCGGACCGTGCCGAGTTGGCTCCGAAGCTGCGGGCGCTGGCCGCCGGTGAGCCGGACCCGGCCGTGGTGACCGGCGTCGCAGCGAATTCCGGCGGGCTCGTGTTCGTGTTCCCCGGCCAGGGTTCCCAGTGGGCGGGCATGGGCCGCGAGCTGCTGGCGACCTCAGCCGCGTTCCGGGAGTGGATCCTGAAGTGCGAGGACGCGCTGGCGCCGTGGGTGACCTGGTCGCTGACCGACGTCCTCACCGGTGACAGCACCGAACCGGCCGATCGGGTGGACGTGGTCCAGCCGGTGCTGTGGGCGGTGATGGTCTCGCTGGCCGGGTTGTGGCGCTCCTGCGGCATCCATCCCGAGGCGGTGGTCGGCCACAGCCAAGGCGAGATCGCGGCGGCCTGCGTCGCCGGCGCACTGTCGCTCGAGGACGGAGCGCGGGTCGTGGCGCTGCGTTCGCAGGTACTGCGGGAAATCACCGGACGTGGTGGCATGCTCTCGGTCGCCCTGTCGCCGGAAGAAGTCAAGGGCTGGCTCGATCGCGAAGAAGGCCGAGTGTCGCTCGCCGCGATCAACGCCGCCAGGTCCGTCGTACTCGCCGGCGACGCGACGGCGCTGGAACGGCTGCGCTCCGAGATGATCGACCAGGGGATTCGGGCTCGACGCGTCGAGGTGGACTACGCGTCGCACTCTCCCCACGTCGAACAAGTCCGGGAGCGGGTGCTGGAAGCGTTGGCGCCGATCACCCCGCGCACCACCGACGTGAAGTTCTTGTCCGGAGTGGACTCCTGCTGGTACGACGGCCCCGAACTGGACGCCGGTTACTGGTACCGGAACCTCCGCCGGACAGTCCGGTTCGAGCCGGCCATCCGCAAACTGCTGGCCAACGGATACCAAGCCTTCGTGGAGACGAGCGCGCATCCTGTGCTCACGGTCCCGCTCGCCGAGATCGTGGAGGACGCCGGAGCACACGCCGTGGTGACCGGGACGCTCCGTCGCGACCAGGGCTCGTGGCGGCGGATGCTGACCTCGGTGGCGACGCTGCACACGGCCGGTGTGCAGGTGGACTGGCCCCGGGTGTTCGGAACCGCGGGCCGCCGCGTGGAACTGCCCACCTACGCGTTCCAGCACCAGCGCTTCTGGCCGACGTCCGCACCGGCGGACGCACTGACCGGCTGGGGCTACGACGTCGTCTGGACGCCGGCACCGCAGCCGGCCTCGACCCCACCGCCCGGTTCGTGGTGGCTGGTCGTGCCGGCCGGCTCCGAGGAGTCGCCGTCGATCTCCGGGCTGCGCCGGGAACTGGCCGCCGCCGGCGCGACGGCGGACGTGGTCCTGGTCTCCCCGGAGCAGACCGAGCGGGCCGCGCTCACCGCGCGATTCGGCGACCTGCCCGCGCCGACGGGAGTGGTGTCGTTCCTGGCCTGGACCGAAACGCCCGTCGAGGAGGGCTCCGAGGTTCCGCTCGGGATGGCGCTCACGGCGACACTCCTGCAGGCACTGGGCGACGCGTCGATCCAGGCTCCGCTGTGGGCCGTGACCCGCGGCGCGGTCAGCGTGGCCGACCTCGCGGAGGTGTCCCGCCCGGCCCAGACGGCGATCTGGGGCTGGGGCCGCGCCGCGGCGGTGGAGTACCCGCGGCGGTGGGGTGGTCTGATCGACGTGCCTGCGGACGATGCCGACGAAACGGCGGCCGCCCGCTTGGCGCAGATCCTGATGTCCGGTGGTGGCGCGGAAGACCAGCTCGCCGTGCGGCCGTCCGGGATCTGGGCCCGGCGGCTCGCACGCCGCGCCCTCACCCCGGCCGACAGCCCCGAGTGGGAGATGCCGGCGGAGGGCACCGTTCTCGTCACGGGCGGGACCGGTGCGCTGGGCGGCCACGTCGCCCGGTGGCTCGCCACCGGCGGGGTCCCGCACCTGGTGCTCGTGAGCAGGCAGGGCCCGGACGCGCCGGGCGCGGCCGAACTGGAGGCGGAGCTGACCGGACTCGGCGCCCGCGTGACGATCGTGGCCCGCGACGCGGCCGACCGGGAAGCGATGGCGGCCGTGATCGCCGCGATCCCTGCTGAGTACCCGCTGGCCGGGGTCGTCCACACCGCGGTGGTGGTCGACGACGGGATCATCGACACCGTCACCGGTGAGCAACGCGCCACGGTGTACCGGCCCAAGGTCGACGCCGCGGTCGTGCTGCACGAGCTCACTCAGGATCTGGACCTGGGGATGTTCGTGCTGTTCTCCTCGATCAGCGCCACCCTCGGCGGCGTCGGGCTCAGCACCTACGCGGCGGCCAACGCCTACCTCGACGGGCTGGCCCAGTACCGCCGGGCGCGAGGGCTGACCGCGACCTCCGTCGCGTGGGGCACGTGGTCGGGTGACGGCCTGGCGTCCGCGAGCGCCGCCCAGCAGAACCTGCGCCGGTTCGGCATGATCACCATGGCGCCGGAGCCGGCGCTGAACGGCCTGCGCCGGGTGCTCGAACGCGGCGACGCGACCGCGGTGATCGCCGACGTCGACTGGCAGCAGTACCTCGCGGTCTTCACGGCGGCACGACCCAGCGCGTTGCTCGGCGACCTCCCGGAAACGCGCCAGTCCACAACGGACTCCGGCGACACCGGTGCGAACCTGGCGCTCGATCCGTCGGTGCGGCTGCGGACCCGGCTGGCCGGGCTGGCGCACGCCGACCAGGTTCGCGTGGTGCTCGACGTCGTACGGGTGCAGCTGGCGGCGATTCTCGGATACGGTGACTCCGACCCGATCCCGGAGAACCGGGCGTTCCGGGACCTCGGCTTCGACTCCCTGACCGCCGTGGAGCTGCGCAACATCCTGAGCATGGCCACGGGCTTGGACCTGCCGCGGACGCTCGTGTTCGACTACCCGACCCCGGCCGACCTCGCCCGGCACCTGCTCGACGAGCTCTCGGAAACCGATGCCGAAGGACCCGTGGTTCCGGCTGCGGCATCGGTCCACTCGGACGACCCGATCGTCGTGGTCGGGATGGGCTGCCGGTTCCCCGGTGGGGTGAGCTCACCGGAAGACCTGTGGGAGCTGGTCGTCTCCGGCGGCGACGCCATCGTGGAGTTCCCCGCCGACCGCGGCTGGGACCTGGCGGGCCTGCGCGCCGGCGGGTCGACGACGCACCTCGGCGGTTTCCTCGACGACGTGGCCGAGTTCGACGCCGGGTTCTTCGGGATCTCGCCTCGGGAAGCCCTTGCGATGGACCCGCAGCAGCGGCTGCTGCTGGAAACCTCCTGGGAAGCGCTGGAACGGGCGGGGATCAAGCCCGGTTCGTTGCGCGGCACCCGCACCGGCGTTTTCGTCGGCTCGAGCATCCAGGACTACATCCACGCGTCGATGCAGGTCCGCGACGACCTCGAGGGCTACCTGCTCACCGGGAGCTCGTCCAGCGTGCTGTCGGGCCGCGTCGCGTACCTGCTCGGCCTCGAAGGCCCGGCGATCACCGTCGACACGGCGTGCTCGTCCTCGCTGGTGACGCTGCATCTGGCCGCACAGTCGCTGCTGTCCGGCGAGTGTGATCTGGCGCTGGCCGGAGGCGTGACCGTGATGTCCACGGCGGAGCTGTTCCTCGACTTCACCCGCCAGGGCGCGTTGTCCGCGGACGGCCGTTGCAAGGCCTTCGCCGAGACGGCCGATGGCGCCGGCTTCTCCGAAGGCGTCGGTGTCCTCGCGGTCGAGCGGCTGTCGTCGGCCCGGGCGGCGGGGCGCCGGGTGCTGGCGGTGGTGCGGGGTTCGGCGGTGAACCAGGACGGTGCGTCGAATGGCCTGACGGCGCCGAACGGGCCGTCTCAGCAGCGGGTCATCGCGGCCGCGCTCGCCCGGGCCGGGGTGTCGGCGAACGAGATCGACGCCGTGGAAGCGCACGGCACGGGAACGCGGCTGGGCGACCCGATCGAGGCCCAGGCGCTGCTCGCCACCCTCGGCCAGGACCGGGCGGACGGCCGCCCGCTGTGGCTGGGGTCGGTGAAGTCCAACATCGGGCACACGCAGGCCGCGGCGGGCGTCGCGGGGATCATCAAGATGGTCCAGGCGATGAGCCACGGTGTCTTGCCGCGGACGCTGCACGTCGACGAACCCACCACGCACGTGGACTGGGATGCCGGCGCGGTGCGGGTGCTGACCGAGCAGATGCCGTGGCCGGAGACGGGGCGGCCGCGCCGGGCGGGGGTGTCCGGGTTCGGTATCAGCGGCACCAACGCCCACGTCGTGCTGGAACAAGCGCCCGGGCAACCCGCGGTCGTGCCGGCGGAATCCACCGCGCCCGTGCCGCTCGTGCTTTCGGGGCAGTCCGCGGCCGCGGTGCGGGCGCAGGCGGCCCGGCTGGCCGAGTTCGTGGACCGCGACGCCGCGGTGGTGCCGGACGTGGCCTGGTCGTCGGCGACGACCCGGTCGGCGTTCGAGCATCGGGCCGTGGTGGTGGCGGCCGATCGCGGGGAGGCGCTGATGAACTTGCGGGCGCTGGCCGCGGGTGAGCCGGGTCCGGCGGTCGTGACCGGTGCGGCCCGTGCGTCTGGGGGAGTGGTGTTCGTGTTCCCCGGTCAGGGTTCGCAGTGGGCCGGCATGGGCCGCGAGCTGCTGGAAACCTCAGCGGTGTTCCGGGCGTCCATTCAGGACTGCCAGGACGCGTTGGCTCCGTGGGTGTCCTGGTCGCTGACCGAGGTGCTCGACCGGGCGGATCTGCTGGAGCAGGTCGACGTCGTCCAGCCGGCGCTGTGGGCGATGAACGTTTCGCTGGCGAAGGTGTGGCGGGCCCACGGAGTCGAGCCGGGTGCTGTGATCGGCCACAGCCAGGGCGAGATCGCCGCCGCCTGCGTCGCGGGTGCTCTCTCGCTGGAAGACGGGGCCCGGGTGGTCGCCTTGCGCGCGCGGGCACTGCGGGTGCTGGCCGGGCAGGGCGGAATGCTCTCGGTCGCGCTGTCGCAGGACGACGTCCAGGGATGGCTGGCTCGCTACGACGGCCGGCTTACCCTCGCCGCGGTCAACGCGCCGACCTCCGTGGTCGTAGCCGGCGACGCGGCGGCGTTGACCGACTTGAAGAACGACCTGACGAGCCACGACATCCGGGCCCGCCGGATCGAGGTGGACTACGCCTCGCACTCCCCGGAGGTCGAGCGGGTCAGGGATCAGGTGCTGGAGAAGCTGGCGCCGATCAGCCCTCGGCCGGCCGAGGTGAAGTTCTTCTCCACAGTGGACGAGAAGTGGCTGACCGGCACTGAGCTCGACGCGGGCTACTGGTACCGCAACCTGCGGCGGACGGTGCGCTTCGAACCGGCCGTGCGGGCGTTGCTGGCCGACGGGTATCGGGCGTTCGTCGAGGTGAGCTCGCACCCTGTCACCACGGTGCCCCTCACCGAAACCGCCGAAACGGCGGGCACCCCGGCGGTGGTGACCGGCACCCTGCGCCGGGAGCAGGGTTCGCCGCAGCGGTTCCTGACCTCGCTGGCCGGGCTGTACACCGAGGGGATCGACCTCGACTGGGCGGCGGTCTTCGCCGGCATCGGAGCCGGTGGCAACCCGGTCGACCTGCCCACATACGCGTTCCAGCGTCAGCGCTACTGGCCGGAGATCGCGGTGCGGTCCGCGCCGGGGTCACCGGTGGAAGACCTGGTGCTGACCCTGGACTGGACCACGGAGCCGGCCCCGGCGAGTGCCGGAGCGGGTATCTGGTGGCTGCTCGACGACCACCGGCTCGGGGCGTCGGACCTGCCCGCCGAGCTGGGGGTCTCGCGGGTGGTGGACGACCTCGTCGAGGTGGGCAAGCTGCTCGACACCGGCGACCGGGTCCCGGACGCGCTGCTGGTGCCGGTCGGCGGCGCGGACGGTGCCGTGACCGCCGCCGTGGAGGACCGCACCGTCGAGGCGCTGGGCCTGCTGCAGCGGTGGCTGGCGAAGCCGGAGTTCGCCGAGACCCGGTTGGTGTTCCTGACCCGGGACGCGGTGAGCTCCGAGGCCACGGCGGACCTCGCGGGCGCCGCGGTCTGGGGCCTGGTCAAGTCGGCGCAGGCCGAACACCCGGACCGGTTCACGCTCGTCGACCACGACCGGCGTCCGCTCTCCGCGGGTCTGCTGGCCGAGGCCTTGGCCACCGGGGAACCGCAGGTCGCGATCCGCGACCACCGGGTCACAGTCCCGCGGCTGGCGCCCGCGGCCGAGCCGGAGTCACCGGCACCGGTGAGCTGGGACCAGGGCACGGTCGTGATCACCGGCGGGACCGGTGGGCTGGGTGCCGCGCTCGCGCGGCACCTGGCGGCGGGCGGCCAGGCGACGCGGCTGTTGTTGGTCAACCGGCGAGGACTCGACGCCCCGGGCGCGCCGGAGCTGCTCGCGGACCTGACCGAGCTCGGTGCCGAGGTCACGATCGCGGCGTGCGATCTCGCCGATCGGGCTCGCGTGGCCGAGGCGCTCGACGCGGTCCGGCCGATCGCGGCGGTCGTGCACACCGCGGTGACGGTGGCGGACGGCACGATCGAGTCGCTGACGCCGGAAGCGGTCGGCCGCGTGTTCGAAGCCAAGGTGCGGGGAGCGTGGCACCTGCACGAGCTGACCCGGGACGACGACCTGGCGGCGTTCGTGCTCTTCTCCGCCATGGCCGGGGTGCTGGGCACACCGGGGCAAGGAAACTACGCCGCCGCCAACACGGTCCTCGACGCCCTCGCCCGGCAACGGCGGGCGGCCGGCCTGCCGGCCGTGTCGATGGACTGGGGCACCTGGAGCTCCGACGTGGGCTTGGCCAGCGCACTGTCCGAAACGGACTTGCGCCGGCTGGCCCGCACCGGATTCCCGGCCATGAGCATCGACGCCGGCCTGGCGCTGTTCGACCGGGCCGTGACCGTCGAGGAAGCGGTGGTGGCGCCGGCTCGCGTCGATCGGGTCGCGGCGGCCGCCCAGCCGTCGCGGTTGCTCGAGAACCTCGTGGTGCGCAGGGCCGAGCCGGCGAGCGCACCGGCGGAGACCGACGCCGGACCGCGGCTGGCCGAACGGCTCGCCGGCATGACCCCGGCCGACCGGGTCCGGACGATGACGGACCTCGTCCGCGGTCAGGTCGCCGCCGTGCTCGGGCACGCGAATCCGGACGACGTCCAGCCCACCCAGGCGTTCAAGGACATCGGCATGGACTCGCTCACCTCAGTCGAGCTGCGCAACCGGCTCAACGAGGCCACGGGGCTGCGGCTGCCCACCACGATCGCGTTCGACAACCCGAACCCGGAAGTCCTCGCCGGCCACCTGGTCGGGGAACTGATCGGGACCACCGCGGTGGCCGTCGAGGTCACGGGGTCGCTCACCACCCGGCTGGACGCGCTGGAGACGACCGTCCTGACCGTCGCGCTCGACCCCTCCGCCCACCCGATGCTGCGCAAGCGGCTGAGGGCGCTGCTGGGCCGGATCGGCGACGACACCACGACCACCACCACGCCGGCGTCCACTGTGGACACGGCGTCCGACGAAGACCTTTTCGCCATGCTCGACGACCAGCTGGGGCAGTGAGTCCGCGAGGCCATCGGAACAGGAGTGCAGGAGATCCATGTCAGACGCAGACAAGCTTCGCGACTATCTCAAGCGGGCCACCGAAGAACTGCTCCAGACCCGCCGGCAGCTCTCCGAGGTCGAGTCGGCGAGCCGGGAGCCGCTCGCGATCGTCGGGATGGCGTGCCGGTTCCCGGGTGAGGTGAACTCGCCGGACGACCTGTGGGACGTGGTGGTGTCCGGCCGGGACGCGATCGGGGGCTTCCCCACCGACCGCGGCTGGGACCTGGCCGCGCTGCGCAACGGCGGCTCGGCCACCCAGCTCGGCGGGTTCGTGTACGACGCCACCCAGTTCGACGCGGCGTTCTTCGGGATCTCGCCGCGGGAGGCTCTCGCGATGGACCCGCAGCAGCGGATCCTGCTGGAGACCGCGTGGGAGGCGCTCGAACGCGCCGGGATCCCGACCGGCTCCCTCAAGGAGACGCGGACGGGCGTGTTCGTCGGCGGCACCACGCGCAGCTACCTGGAGGAGAAGACCGCGAAGGCCCCGGGCCTCGAGGGCTACCGGCTGACGGGCGGCACCGCGAGCGTGATGTCGGGGCGCATCTCGTACCTGCTGGGGCTGGAAGGTCCGTCGGTCACCGTGGACACCGCGAGCTCGTCCTCGCTGGTCGCGTTGCACCTGGCCGCGCAGTCGCTACGGCTGGGCGAGAGTGATCTGGCGCTCGTGGGTGGCGTGACCGTGATGTCCACGCCGGACGTGTTCGTCGAGTTCACCCGCCACGGCGGCCTGGCCGAGGACGGCCGGTGCAAGTCGTTCGCCGAGGCCGCCGACGGGACCGGGTGGGCCGAAGGCGTGGGCATGATCGCGGTCGAGCGGCTGTCCACCGCGCAGGAACTGGGACACCGGGTGCTGGCGGTGGTCCGGGGTTCGGCCGTGAACCAGGACGGTGCGTCCAACGGGCTCACCGCGCCCAGCGGCCCGTCGCAGCAACGCCTGATCCGCGACGCGCTCGCCCGCTCCGGGGTGTCGCCGCTGGAGATCGACGCGGTCGAGGCCCACGGCACCGGCACCCGGCTCGGGGACCCGATCGAAGCCCAGGCGCTGCTCGCCACCCTGGGGCAGGGGCGCGAAAAGGGCCGTCCACTGTGGATCGGCTCGGTGAAGTCGAACATCGGGCACACCGAGGTCGCGTCCGGCGTGGCCGGTGTCATCAAGATGGTCGAGGCGATGCGCTACGGCGTCCTGCCGAAGACCCTGCACGTCGACCGGCCCAGCACGCACGTGGACTGGAGTGTCGGCGACGTGCGGCTGCTCACCGAGCAGATCCCGTGGCCGGAGACAGGTCGCCCGCGCCGCGCGGGGGTGTCGGGGTTCGGGATCAGCGGGACGAACGCGCACGTCGTCCTCGAACAGGCCCCCGACGGCGCGGAGCCTGCGGCGACGCCCGATGACGGTGCGCCGAAACCCGTGCTGGTGTCCGCCCGGTCGGCGCAGGCGCTGCGTGACCAGGCGGACCGGCTGGCGGCCTGGGTGGAGCGCCGCCCCGAGCTGACGGTGGCCGATCTCGCGTGGTCGTCGGCGACGACCCGCTCCAGTTTCGAGCACCGCGCGGTCGTGGTGGCGACGGACCGGGCCGAGGTCCTGTCGGGCCTGCGGGCGCTGGCCGACGATGTCGCCGATCCGGCCGTGTTCTCGAACGAGACCCGGGGCCTGGGCCGGCTGGCGGTGGTGTTCTCCGGTCAGGGTGCCCAACGGGCCGGGATGGGTCGTGAGCTTTCGGCGCGGTTCCCGGTGTTCGCGGAGGCGCTCGACGAGGTGTGTGCGCTGCTGGATCCGGTGCTGGCGGGCGAAAAACCGTTGCGGGATGTGATGTTCGCCGAGGCGGAGACCCCGGACGCGGGTCTGCTGGATCAGACTGGGTATACGCAGCCGGCGTTGTTCGCGTGGCAGACGGCGTGGTTGCGGCTGTTGCGGTCGTGGGGGATCCGGCCGGACTTCGTGATGGGGCATTCCATCGGTGAGATCAGCGCGGCGCACGCGGCCGGAGTCTTCTCTCTGGAAGACGCGTGCACGCTCGTCGCTGCGCGCGCCAACCTGATGCAGGCTCTTCCGGAAGGCGGGGCCATGCTGGCGGTCGCGGCCGAGGAAGCCGAGATCACGTCGTTGCTGGCCGACGTCGACGGCATCGGCATCGCGGCGGTCAACGCCCCGCACTCCGTGGTGCTTTCCGGGGACGAGGACGCTGTCGTGGACCTCGGCCGGGTGCTGAGCGATCAGGAGTACAAGACCACGCGGTTGCGGGTCAGCCACGCGTTCCACTCGGCGCGGATGAACCCGATGCTAGGCGGGTTCCGGGCGGCGATCGCGGGGATTTCCTTCCAGGAACCGGCCGTGCCGCTGGTCTCGAACCTCACCGGTGAACTGGCCGGTGCCGAAGTGGCCACCGTGGACTACTGGGTCCGGCACGTGCGGGAGCCGGTGCGCTTCGCCGATGGAGTGTCCACCTTGGACCGCCAAGGTGCTGCCGTGTTCGTCGAAGGCGGACCGAGCAGTGCCCTGTCCGCAATGATCCACACCACCCTCGACGCCGAGGCGGCCACGGTGATCCCCGCGGTCCGCAAGGACCAGGACGAGGCCGCCGGAGCCATCACCGCGCTCGCCCACCTGCACACGGCCGGCGCCGAGCTCGACTGGCCGGCGGTGTTCGCCGGAATGGGTGCCCAGGCGCGTCGGGTACCGCTGCCGACGTATGCGTTCCAGCACGAGCGGTTCTGGCCGGGTGTGGTGGTGCCCGCGGGTGACGTGGGCGCGGCCGGGCTGGACGTGGTCGACCATCCGTTGCTGGGCGCGGGTGTCTCGCTGCCCGGCGTGGAAAGCCAGGTGTTCAGCGGGCGGGTGTCGGTGGACACGCATCCGTGGCTGGCCGATCACGCCGCGAACGGTGTGGTGATTCTCCCGGGCACCGCGTTCGTGGAGCTGGTCGGCCACGCCGGCGCCGCGCTCGGGTGCGCGCGGATCGGTGACCTCACGCTGCACGAGCCGCTGGTTCTGCCGGAACACGACGGAATCGACTTGCAGGTGCTGGTGGGCTCGCCGGAGCGAGACGGGGACAGGCCGGTCTTGGTGCACTCGCGGACTGCGGCGGACCAGCCGTGGACCCGGCACGCGAGTGCGACGGTCACCGCCGCGCCGGCCGAGGCAGTGGTGGGCTGGGCCGACCAGGCGTGGCCGCCGGCGGACGCCGTCGCGGTCGCACTGGACGGGTTCTACGAGCAGACCGGTGTGGCCGGGGAGTCGGCGTTCGACTACGGGCCGGTGTTCCAGGGTCTTCAAACGGTGTGGACGCGGGGCGATGAGGTATTCGCCGAAGTCGCGTTGCCGCCGTCCGCACGCGAGCAGGTGGGCCGGTTCGGCCTGCACCCGGCGTTGCTGGACGCGGCGTTGCAAGCGAGCGTGTTCGCTCCGCTGGCACCGGTCGAGCACGGCAGGATGCCGTTCTCCTTCGCCGGTGTCGCGGTGCGCGCGGCCGGTGCGACCACCCTGCGGGTCCGGTTGACCGTGACCGGTCCGGATACGGTCTCCGTCGAGGCCGTGGATCCGGTCGGTACTCCGGTGGCCACCCTGACCTCTCTGGTGCTGCGGCCGATTACCGCCGACCGGCTGACCGATGCGGCGCCGGGCACGCTGCTGCGCCTGGAATGGCTGGAAACGCAGCCGGCCTCCGGGGCGCCTTCGGCGACCTGGGTGACGCTGGACGCGGACCTGGGTGAGCTCCCGGCTGAGCCGGGTGACGTCGTGCACGGCCTCGACGAACTGGTCGGCGCGGGTGTCCCGGACGTGGTGCTGGTTCCGGTGCAGGGTCGCGGCGAAGACGTCGCCGAAGCCGTCGAAACGGCGTCCACGGCGGTGCTGGATCTGCTGCGGTCGTGGCTCGCCCGGCCGGAGCTGGAGGCGGCCAAGCTGGTGTTCCTGACCAGCAACGCCGCCGGCACCGGACTGGTGACGGATCTCGCCGCCGCCGCGGTGTGGGGCCTGGTCCGGTCCGCCCAGACCGAACACCCCGATCGGTTCGTCCTCGTCGACCACGACGGTGCACCGATGTCCACGCTGGCGGACACGGCCCTCGCGGAACCGCAACTCGCGATGCGCGAGGACCGCGTTACCGTGCCCCGGCTCGTGCCGGCGTCGACGCCGGAAACCACGACGGACTCGTGGGGGCGGGGAACCGTGGTGATCACCGGCGGGACCGGCGGCTTGGGCGCCGCCCTTGCGCGGCACTTGGTGACCGAGCGCGGTGCGCGCCGGCTTTTGCTGATCAGCCGACGCGGCCCGGAAGCCCCCGGCGCAGCCGAACTTCGAACCGAACTGACCGAACTGGGTGCCGATGTCACCATCGCGGCCTGCGACATCGCCGACCGGGCCGCACTGGCCGCGGTGCTGGCTGATCACCCGGTAGCCGCCGTCGTCCAGACCGCGGGGGTACTCGCGGACGCGACGATCACGTCCCTGACCCCCGAGGCCGTCAAGCGGGTGCTTGAGCCGAAGGTCCGGGGCACGTGGAACCTGCACGAGCTCACTCGCGAAGCCGGCCTGTCGGCGTTCGTCGTGTTCTCGTCCATGGCCGGCCTCCTGGGCGCGGCCGGGCAAGGAAACTACGCCGCGGCCAACTCGTTCCTCGACGCCCTCGCTTCGCACCGGCGGGCCCACGGGCAGCCAGCCGTCTCACTGGCTTGGGGTGCGTGGTCGCAGCAAACCGGCATGACCAGCGAGCTGTCCGAGGCCGACATCCAGCGCATGGCCCGCGCCGGGTTCCCGCCGATGAGCATCGAACAGGGGCTCGCCCTGTTCGATCAGGCGATGGCCGCCCGTGAACCCGTGCTGGCCGCCACGCGCCTCGACCGCTCGGCGGTGTCCGCGCCGTCGTCCCGCGTGCTCGACGCGTTGGTCACGCGCGCACCCGTCCGCGCGGCGGCGAAGGCCACGGCCGGGACTTCGCTGGGGCAGCGGCTTTCGGCCATGCCGCCGGCTGAGCGGCTGCGCCGGTTGACCGAGCTGGTGCGTGCCGAAGTTGCCGCTGTGCTGGGCCACGCGACGCCGGACGAGGTGCAGCCCACCCAGGTGCTGAAGGAGCTGGGCCTGGACTCACTGGCGTCCATCGAGCTGCGCAACCGGCTCAACGAGCTCACCGGCCTGCGGCTGCCGCCCACGATCGCCTTCGACAACCCCACCGCCGCACTGCTGTCGGAGTCCCTGCTCGCCGATCTGGTGGCCGATCCCGCCGCGACCGTCGAGCAGACACCGGTCCTGGCGCCGCGCGACGACGACCCGGTCGTGCTGGTCGGGATGGGCTGCCGGTACCCGGGCGGCGTGACCTCGCCGGAAGACCTGTGGGACCTGGTCGCGTCCGGGCGCGACGTGATCGGCGGGTTCCCCACCGATCGCGGCTGGGACCTGGGCGCGCTGCGCGACGGCGACTCCGACACCCTCGTGGGCGGGTTCCTCTACGAGGCCGCGGAGTTCGACGCCGGGTTCTTCGGGATCTCGCCGCGCGAAGCGCTGGCGATGGACCCGCAGCAGCGGCTGCTGCTCGAAACCACGTGGGAAGCCCTCGAACGCGCGGGCATCGATCCCCGGACGCTGAAGGGAAGCCGCACCGGTGTGTTCGTCGGCGCCTCCCACTACGGCTACCTGGACGAGAAGAGCTCACTGCGCGACGAGCTGGAAGCCCACCTGCTGACGGGCAGCACGTCGAGCGTGATGTCGGGCCGGATCGCCTACACGCTGGGGCTGGAGGGGCCCGCGGTCACGATCGACACCGCGTGCTCGTCGTCGCTGGTGGCGCTGCACCTGGCCACGCAGTCGCTGCGGTCAGGTGAGTGCGACCTGGCGGTGGTCGGCGGCGTCTCGGTGATGTCGCAGCCGCGGGTGTTCGTCGGCCTGAGCCGGCAGAAGGTGCTGTCGGTGGACGGCCGGTGCAAGGCGTTCGCGGAGACCGCGGACGGCACCGGGTTCGCCGAAGGCGTCGGTGTTCTCGCGGTCGAGCGCTTGTCGACGGCGCGGGAACGCGGGCACCGCGTGCTCGCGGTGGTGCGCGGCTCGGCGATGAACCAGGACGGCGCGTCGAACGGGCTGACCGCGCCGAACGGGGCTTCCCAGCGCCGGGTGATCACGGACGCGCTGACTCGCTCCGGGGTGCTGCCGACGGAGATCGACGCCGTGGAAGCGCACGGCACCGGCACGCGCCTGGGTGACCCGATCGAAGCGCACGCGCTCATCGAAACCGTGGGGCAGGGACGGGAAAACGGCCATCCGGTGTGGATCGGGTCGGTGAAGTCCAACATCGGGCACGCCCAGGCCGCGGCCGGCGCCGCCGGGATCATCAAGATGGTCCAGGCCATCCGGCACCGCGTGCTGCCGCGGACGCTGCACGTCGACGAGCCCACCACGCACGTGGACTGGGACGCCGGCGCGGTGCGCGTGCTGACCGAGCAGATCCCGTGGCCTGAGACGGGCCGGCCGCGGCGCGCCGGGGTGTCCGGGTTCGGCATCAGCGGCACCAACGCGCACATCATCCTCGAACAGGCGCCCCCGCAGGACGAGCCGGCGGCCGCCGCGGCCGCCGACGGGCCGGTGCCGATCGTGGTGTCGGGCCAGTCCGCTCCCGCGGTGCGCGAGCAGGCGGCCCGGCTCGTCGAGCTCGTCGAACGGGACACCGACCTGGCGCTGGCCGATGTGGCGTGGTCGCTGGCCACGACCCGGTCGGCGTTCGACCACCGCGCGGCCGTGGTGGCCGCGGACCGCGACGAGGCGCTGTCCGGGCTGCGGGCGCTGGCCGCGGGCGAGCCCGGACCGGCCGTGGTGACAGGCGAAGTCACCGGAGCCGGCGGCCTGGTGTTCGTGTTCCCCGGCCAGGGTTCGCAGTGGGCCGGCATGGGCCGGGAGCTGATGGAGACCTCGGCCGTGTTCCGCGAGTCCATCGAGGACTGTCAGAACGCGTTGGCGCCGTGGATCTCCTGGTCGCTGACCGACGTGCTCACCGATCCCGCCGGCGCGGACCTGCTGGAGCGGCTCGACGTCGTTCAGCCCGTGCTGTGGGCGATGAACCTCTCGCTGGCGAAGGTGTGGCGGTCGTACGGGGTCGAGCCGGATGCCGTGATCGGGCACAGCCAGGGCGAGATCGCCGCGGCTTGTTTCGCGGGCGCGCTGTCCCTCGAGGACGGTGCGCGGGTGATCGCCCTGCGCAGTCAGGTGCTGTCCGCGATGGTCGGCGACGGCGGAGTGGTCCTGGTGTCCCTGCCCGCGGACGACGTGCGGGAGCGGCTCGTCGACGGCCTCGCCATCGCGGGGATCAACGGGCCCACCTCGGTCGGCGTCGCCGGTGACACCGAGACGCTGAAGCGGTTCATGGCGGACTGCGAAGCCGACGGGATCCGGGCCCGCTGGGTACCGGCTTCGATCGCGACGCACTGCGAACGCGTGGCGCCGTACCGGGAGCAGTTGCTGCAGCTGCTCGCGCCGGTCACGCCGCGCACGGGCGACGTCCGGTTCTTCTCCACGGTCCGGGCCGACTGGCTGGACGGTGCCGAGCTGGACGCCGAGTACTGGTACCAGAACGCACTGCGGCCCGTGCTGTTCGAACCCGCCGTGCGGACCTTGCTGGCCGAAGGCCACCACGCCTTCGCCGAGGTGAGCGCGCACCCGGTGACCACCGTTCCCCTCGGGGAGACCGCCGAGGCGGCCGGATCGGGGGCCGTCGTGACCGGCACCCTGCGCCGGGGTCAGGGATCCGCGCACCGGCTGCTGACCTCGCTGGCCACTCTGCAGACCGCCGGCGTGGCCGTCGACTGGCCCGCGGTCTTCTCCGGCGGGAGGAAGGTCGACCTGCCGACCTACGCGTTCCAGCACCAGCGCTACTGGCCCGAGATCACCGCGGAGCCGGCCACCGTCCACCCGGGGTCCGAAGTGGACGCCGAGTTCTGGGCGGCGGTGAACGGCGGGGACACCACGCGGCTCGCGGCGGAGCTGTCCCTCGAGGAATCGTCGCTGGCGCCGTTGTTGCCGGCCTTGTCGTCCTGGCGCCGGCGGCAGGAGGACCGGGCCACGTTGGCCGGGGCCGGGTACGAGGTCACCTGGACCTCGGTCGCGCCGCCGGCCTCGGCCGGGGCGCCCGCTCCGTGGTGGGTGTTCGTGCCGGCCGGATACGACGACCAGCCGGTGATCGCCGGCCTGCGCCGGCAGCTGACCGACGCCGGCGCGGCGGTGACCACGACGGAGGTCCGGGCCGAGGACGTCGATCGGGAAGCGCTGGCCGCGCGGATCACGGCTCTCGGGGAAGCGCCGGCCGGAGTGGTGTCGTTCCTGGCCTGGCACGACGAAGCGGCCGATGCGGACAGTCATGTGCCGATCGGCCTGAAGCTGACGGCACTGCTGGTCCAGGCGCTGGGAGACGCCGCGGTGGCGGCGCCGGCGTGGTGCGTGACCCGGGGCGCGGTCGCCGTCGACGACTCGCGGGAGGTTTCGCGTCCGGCCCAGGCCGCCGTGTGGGGCTGGGGCCGGACCGCGGCGGTCGAGCACGCCCAGCGCTGGGGTGGCCTGATCGACGTCCCCGAGACCGCCGATCCGGACGCGGTCGCCGGGCAGGTCGCGGCGGTCCTCGTGTCCGGCGGCGGGCAGGAGGACCAGCTGGCGGTGCGGCCGTCCGGGACCTGGGCCCGGCGCCTGGCCCACCGGGCGATCGATCCGGTGCCGGACCCGACGTGGGAGATGCCCGCCGAGGGCAGCGTGCTCGTCACCGGCGGGACCGGTGCGCTGGGCGCGCAGACCGCCCGGTGGCTGGCCGAAGGCGGAGTGCCGCACCTCGTGCTCGTGAGCCGCGAAGGATCGCTGGCCCCGGGTGCGCGGGAACTGGAGGCGGAGCTGGGCGCGTTCGGCGCGCGGGTGACCTTCGTGGCGGGCGACGCCGCCGACCGGGAAGCGATGGCGAAGACGATCGCCGCGATTCCCGCGGAGTACCCGCTGGCGGGGGTCGTGCACACGGCCGCCGTGCTGCAGGGCGGCACCATCGACGGCGTGACCGGCGAAGAGCTGGCCACGGTGTTCCGGCCCAAGGTCGATGCCGCCATGGTGCTGCACGAGCTCACCCAGGGACTGAACCTCGCGATGTTCGTGATGGTCTCGTCGGTCATCGGGACCGTCGGCGGGGTCGGGCTCGGCTCGTACGCGGCGGCCAACGCCTACCTCGACGGGCTGGCCCAGTACCGCCGGGCGCACGGGCTTCCCGCCACCGCCATCGCGTGCGACGGCCGCGGCGAGGGAGCGACGCGGCGCAGCCTGCGCACCTTCGACCTGATCGGGATTTCCCCGGCCATGGCGGTGGAAGGCATGCGGCGCGTGCTGGAACGCGGCGACGCCACGGCCGTGATCGCCGACGTGGACTGGAAGCAGTTCCTCGCCATCTTCACCGCGGCCCGGCCGAGTGCGCTGCTCGGCGATCTGCCCGAGGTGAACCGGTCGGCGGAGCAGGTGGACGCGGGCCTGGCGGTCGACCCGGCCGTGCGCCTGCGGACCCGGCTGGCCGCGCTGGCGCACGCCGACCGGATCCGGACGGTGCTCGACCTCGTGCGGGTCCAGCTCGCGGCCGTGCTCGGCTACACCGACTCGGCTCCGATCCCGGAGAACCGGGCGTTCCGCGATCTGGGCTTCGACTCGCTGACGGCGGTGGAGCTGCGCAACATCCTGAGCATGGCCACGGGCCTGGACCTGCCCCGGACCCTGGTCTTCGACTACCCGACGCCCACCGACCTCGCCCAGCACCTGCTCGACGAACTGCTGGGCGAGGAGGGCCGGCCCGGGAACTCGGTGCTGCTGGGCAAGGTGGCGGCGCTGGAATCGGAGCTGCGGTCGGTGGAGGTCGCCGCGTCCGAACGGGCGCTGATCGCCGATCGGCTGCAGCAGCTGCTGAGCGAATGGCGATCGGAGGAGCCGGAGTCCGGTGCGGCACTGGACGAGGCGACCGACGACCAGCTGTTCGAACTGATGGGCAAGGAATTCGGGATTTCCTGACTTCGGAGGAGAAAGCATGAGCGACGAGCAGGAAAAGCTCCGGCACTTCCTGAAGCGGGCGATCGAGGAGCTGCGCGAGACGCGGGATCGACTGCATGAGACCGAATCCGGCCTGCGTGAACCGATCGCGATCGTGGGCATGGGCTGCCGGTTCCCGGGTGACGTGACTTCCCCCGAGCAGCTGTGGGACGTCGTGGCCGGCGGCCGCGACGTGACGTCGGCCTTTCCCACCGACCGCGGCTGGGACGCGGCGAGCCTGCGTGCGGGCGGGTCGGCCACCGGACGCGGCGGCTTCCTGCACGACGCCGCCGACTTCGACGCGGGGTTCTTCGGCATCCCGCCGCGTGAGGCGATGGCGATGGATCCCCAGCAGCGGCTGCTGCTGGAGACCACGTGGGAAGCCCTGGAACGAGCGGGGATCAGGCCCGAGGTGCTGCGCGGCAGCAGGACCGGTGTGTTCGTCGGGTCGAACGCGCAGGACTACGTCCACACCTCGCTGAAGGCGCGCGACGAGCTGGAGGGTTACCTGCTCACCGGCAGCTCGTCGAGCGTGCTGTCGGGTCGGGTCGCCTACCTGCTGGGCCTCGAAGGCCCGGCGGTCACGGTCGACACGGCGTGTTCGGCGTCGCTGGTCGCCCTGCACTGGGCGACGCAGTCGCTGCGGCTCGGCGAGTGCGATCTCGCTTTGGTCGGCGGCGTCTCGGTGATGTCCACGCCGGAGGTGTTCATCGACTTCTCGCTGCAGGGCGGACTGGCGCCCGACGGGCGGTGCAAGTCGTTCGCCGAAGCGGCGGACGGGGCCGGGTTCGCCGAGGGCGCCGGAGTCCTGGTCGTCGAGCGGTTGTCGCGGGCGCAGGAGCTGGGGCACCGGGTGCTGGCCGTGGTGCGGGGTTCGGCGGTGAACCAAGACGGTGCGTCCAACGGCCTCACGGCCCCCAACGGCCCTTCGCAGCAGCGGGTCATCCGCGACGCGCTGGCCAACGCCGGGCTGTCCGCGCCCGAGATCGACGTCGCCGAAGCCCACGGCACCGGGACCCGGCTCGGGGACCCGATCGAGGCCCAGGCGCTGCTCGCCACCCTCGGGCAGGGCCGGGACGAGGGGAATCCGCTGTGGCTCGGGTCGGTGAAGTCCAACATCGGCCACGTGCAGGCCGCGGCCGGGATCGCGGGCATCGTGAAGATGGCCCAGGCCATGCGGCACGGTGTGCTGCCGCGGACGCTGCACGTCGACCGGCCCACCACCGCGGTGGACTGGAGTGCCGGTTCGGTGCGGTTGCTGACCGAGCAGCTCCCGTGGCCGGACACGGGCCGGCCACGCCGGGCCGGGGTGTCGGGGTTCGGCATCAGCGGCACGAACGCCCACGTGGTTCTCGAGCAGGCGCCCGAGGTCCCGGAGCCGGCCGCGACCTCGGACGACGGCGCACCGAAGCCGGTGCTCGTCTCGGGTCGGTCGGC
Organism: Amycolatopsis sp. NPDC051903; assembly: GCF_044452505.1. Classification (NCBI taxonomy): domain Bacteria; kingdom Bacillati; phylum Actinomycetota; class Actinomycetes; order Pseudonocardiales; family Pseudonocardiaceae; genus Amycolatopsis; species Amycolatopsis sp. NPDC051903. The sequence continues at coordinate 67,437 of NZ_JBITBT010000038.1, forward strand.
GCAGGCGCTGCGTGACCAGGCGGGTCGGCTGACGTCGTTGCTGGAGCGGGAACCCGAGCTGGGAGTGACGGACCTGGCGTGGTCGTCGGTGACCACGCGCTCGAGTTTCGATCACCGGGCCGTGGTGGTGGCCGCGGATCGGGCCGAGGCGCTGTCGGGACTGCGGGCGCTGGCCACCGGGGCTCCCGACCCGGCCGTGGTGTCGGGGACGGCGGGGGCGGTGGGCCGCGTCGCGCTCGTCTTTTCCGGGCAGGGTGCGCAGCGGGTCGGAATGGGTCGTTCGCTGTCGGCGCGGTTCCCGGTGTTCGCCGAGGCGCTCGACGAGGTGTGTGCGCTGCTGGATCCGGTGCTGGCGGGTGAAAAGCCGTTGCGGGACGTGATGTTCGCGGAGCCCGAACCGCTCGACCGGACGGGCTATACGCAGCCGGCGTTGTTCGCGTGGCAGACGGCGTGGTTCCGGCTCCTGGGATCGTGGGGTGTCCGGCCGGACTTCGTGCTGGGTCATTCGATCGGCGAGATCAGCGCGGCGCACGCGGCCGGGGCGTTCTCGCTGGAGGACGCGTGCACGCTCGTGGCCGCGCGCGCCGATTTGATGCAGGCCTTGCCGAATGGTGGGGCGATGCTGGCCGTCGCGGCCGGGGAAACCGAACTCGCGAGTGTCCTGGCCGGCCACGACGTCGACCTCGCGGCCGTCAACGCCGCGGAGTCCGTGGTGGTGTCCGGGGCCGGGGAAGCGATCGAGGACCTCCGTCGGGTGCTGGGGGAGCGGAGGTACAAGACCACGCGGCTGCGCGTCAGCCACGCGTTCCACTCGGCGCTCATGGATCCGATGCTGGCCGAGTTCCGTGCGGCGATCAGCGGGATCGCTTTCCACGAGCCGGTGATCCCGCTGGTGTCCAACCTGGCCGGTGCCGAGGTGACCACTGTGGACCACTGGGTCCGGCACGTGCGCGAGCCGGTGCGGTTCGCCGACGGGGTCGCCACGCTCGAGAAGAACGGCGTCACGGTGTTCCTCGAAGCCGGACCCCGCGCCACCCTGTCGCCCATGATCCACACCGACCTCGATCCGGACCGGACCACCGTGGTGCCCGCGGTCCGCAAGGACCAGGACGAGGCCGCCGGAGCGGTCGCCGCCGTCGCACACTCGCACACCGCGGGAGCCGACGTGGACTGGCCGGCGGTGATCGGGGTGCGAGGCCGGCACGTCGACCTGCCCACCTACGCGTTCCAGCGCCGGCGGTACTGGCCCGACGTCGCTACGCCGACCGTCCACACCGGACCGGACGGAGCCGGGTCGCTCCTGCGCTGGGGATGGGTGCCTGCCGGTACCCGGCCCGGCGGCGAACTCGACGTGGTCCGTGTACGTGATCCGCGGGAGCTGGCCGGCCTCACCGGCGAGGTCCCGGACGTGGTGCTGGTTCCGCTGTACGAACGGAAAGCGGGCCCGGCTGCCGTCGAGGACGTCCGGGCGGGCACGGTCGAGGTGCTGGAGCTGCTGCAAGCCTGGCTGGCGAATCCCGGCCTGGCCGACACCCGCCTGGTGCTCCAGACCAGCGGCGCCGTGCGCACGAGCGGCGGTGAGCCGGCTCCGGATCTCACCGCGGCCGCGGTGTGGGGGCTGGTCAAGTCGGCTCAGGCGGAGCACCCGGACCGCTTCGTCCTCGTCGACCACGACACACCACCGTCGCCCGAGGTGCTGGCGGCCGCCCTCGCCGCGGAGGAGCCTCAGCTCGCCGTCCGCGGCGACCAGGTTCTGATGCCGCGGCTGGAGCCGGCCGTCGAAGCGCCGGCGGCTTCCGAGCTGTGGAACCGGGGAACCGTGCTGATCACCGGGGGCACCAGCGGGCTGGGCGCCGCGCTGGCCCGGCACCTGGTGCGCCACCGCGGCGCCGATCGCCTGCTGCTGATCAGCCGGCAGGGTCCACGGGCGGCCGGTGCGGCCGAGCTGCGAGCGGAGCTGACCGAACTCGGTGCCGAGGTCACGTTGGCGGCGTGCGACGTGAGCGATCGCGACGAAGTGGCTGCGGTGCTCGCCGAACACGGTCCGGTGACCGCGGTCGTGCACGCCGCGGGCGTGCTGGCGGACGCGACGATCGAGTCGCTGACGCCCGAAGCGGTCGCCCGGGTGCTGGAACCCAAGGTGCGGGGCGCGTGGAACCTGCACGAGCTGACCCGGGACACGGAGCTGTCGGCGTTCGTGATGTTCTCCTCCCTGTCCGGGCTCCTGGGCGCGGCCGGGCAGGGCAACTACGCCGCCGCCAACACTTTCCTGGACGCCTTCGCCCAGCACCGCAGGGCGCACGGCCTGCCCGCCCTGTCGCTGGCCTGGGGAGCGTGGTCGGAGCAGGGCGGCATGACCGGCACCCTGTCCGATCAGGACCTGCGGCGACTGGCGAGCGCCGGGCTGGCGCCGATGACCGCGGCGCAGGGCTTCGCGTTGTTCGACCGGGCTGTGACCGTGGACGAAGCCCTCGTCGCCGCCACCCGGCTCGACGGCTCGGCCCGGTCCACGCGGCCATACCCGCTGCTCGAAGGGCTGATCACATCGCCAACCGTACGAGCCGATTCCGGTCTGTCCACACTGGACCCCGGTGACCGGCGCCGAGACGTGGCGGAGGTGGTCCGCACGCAGCTGGCGGAGGTGCTCGGCCGCGGGGCTCCGGGGGACGTCGACCTCGCCGCGCCGTTCAAGGAGTTCGGCATGGACTCGCTCACGTCGATCGAACTGCGCAACCGGCTCGGCAAACTCCTCGGGCTGCGGCTGCCGGCGACCGTGATCTTCGACCACGAAACCCCGGCGGAACTCGTGGAGTACCTGCGCGGCGCCGCCGGCACCGCGCCGGCGAACCCCAGGCCGTCCGGCGCGGGTTCGGCCGACGTCCTGAGCGAGGCGTTCTGGCACTCGGTGGACGCCGGACGAGTCGACGAGGGGGTCGCGCTCGCGCGCACCGTCGCGACGCTCCGCCCGAGGTTCGCTTCGGCGTCGGAACTGGACGGTGGGGTGCGAATCGTGTCGCTGTCCCCGCCGGATGGCGGCCCGCAGCTGATCCTCGTCCCGCCCTTGGTCGCCTTGACCGGTCCGCATCTGTACTCGAGGTTCGCCGAAGCCCTGCCGAGCATCGCCGTGGCGTCGTTCGAGCTTCCGGGGTTCGCCGACGGCGAGCAGCTGCCGGCCGACCGCCGGGCCGTGGTCGAGGTGCTCGCGGACGCGGCCGAGAAGTACGCCGCTGCACGGCCGTTCGTCCTCGGCGGCTACTCCTCCGGCGGGATCCTGGCGCACGAGCTGGCGCTGGCCCTCGCGGACCGGGGCAGCGCGCCCGAGGGCCTCGTTTTCGTCGACACCTACGAGCTCGACGACGGCAACAGCTACTTCGCCGACTTCCAGCGCGAAGTGTTCGAGCACATGCGTGAGCGGGAAAACCCGGCCGCGCCGCTCAACGGCACCCGGCTTTCGGCCCACACCTGGTACTTCGAGACCTTCGCGGACTGGAAACCGGCACCGGTGCCCTTCCCGTCGCTGCTCGTCCGCGCCTCACAGCCGATGCGCGGCATGACCGGCGACTGGCAGGCTGCGTTCGATGCGGTGTCGCGCACGGCCGACTCGCTCGGTGACCACTACGAGATCATGGAAAAGAACGTCGCAGTCACGGCACACGCGGTCCGCGCCTGGCTCGATGAGAACCAGGAGCGCGTGTGACCTCGACCGACGAAGGCCTCTGGTTCCGGCGGTTCGCCGACACCGGCGGGGCGCGCCATCGGGTGGTCTGCTTCCCGCACGCCGGCGGTTCCGCGCCGTTCTTCAAACCGATGGCACTGGCCCTGGCCCCGGCCGCCGACGTCGTGGCCGTGCAGTACCCGGGGCGCCAGGACCGGCGTCACGAGCCGCCGAGGGATCGGGTCACGGATCTGGCGGACGGGATTTCCGCGGCCATGCCCGGGCTTCTGGACCGGCCGTTGACGTTCTTCGGGCACAGCATGGGTGCCGTCGTCGCGTTCGAGGTGGCACGCCGGCTCGCCGACGACCCGCGGTTCCGCTTGACCCGCCTGTTCGCGTCCGGCCGTCCCTCGCCCGCGTTGAGCCGGCCCGGCCGGGTGCACCAGCTCGACGACGACGGCCTGGTCACCGAAATCGCCTCCCTCGGCGGCACGGACGCCCGGCTGCTGCGGGAACCGGAGGTCCGGGCGATGATCCTGCCGGCCGTGCGCGCCGACTACCGCGCGGTCGAGACGTACCGCTTCGACGCCGGTAAACCGCTCGACGTGCCCATCACCGCCCTGATCGGCACAGACGACTCGCACACGACCGTGGCCGAGGCCCAGGACTGGGCCACACACACCACAGCGCCATGCGAGCTGGTCGAGTTCTCCGGCGGTCACTTCTTCCTCGCAGACCACGCAGCGAAGATCATCGAGCTGATCGCCGCCGGTCTCGGCTGAGGCCGCCGGCCCACCGGCGGCGAACGGGATCGGTTCGCCATCCGGCATCTGACCCGGCTTCCGGGAGCTGTGGTCGTGCTGAGTCCGGTCGTCCGGAGATGTCGCACGAGCTCGCCCCGCCGCAGCCATCGACGATCAGCCCCCGCGTCAGGGGTCACCTCATCCGCGCTTCGGATTCCTCAGCGGATGATCGTCGACTCGGTTCCGCTTCAATCAGCCATGGCGATCGGTGAAGTCAGCGAGGGGAGTTGCTTGTCGGACGCGCGGCGAGCCGGCGGAGGAGATGGATTCACGTACGCGATCACGGTGGCGCTCCCGTCCCGTTGGACAAGAAGCCCTCTGGGGCGAAATGGCGGCTCCCGAACCTGGCCCCGAGCAGCTGCAGATCAAGGTCGCCGGCCACTCTGCTCCCTGTCAACGCAGCCTTCGAGCGATCCGCCTTCGCTTCAAGGAGTTTGCGGCAGCTGGCTGATCTCGTAGCTGGTCCAATGGTGCGGGCAGCAGGGCCCGACCAATCCGCACGTGTGGGCTGTGAGGCCCTTGTTGAGTCGAAGCCGGACCGAGATCTTCATCGCCTCGCCGGGCGCGACCCTGGGTCGGGCTCCTCGAATCGAAGCGCGCCGAAAGCTGACCCGCGGCGGGATGGTTCTGGGCTGCCGTGGGTTCGGTTGTCTTGGTCGCCGAGCCGGATGTCGATCTGTTCGATGAGGTGGTCTTCGCGGATGTCGCGTTCCGCGCCGCGTTGAGTGCGTGATCCGATACGGTCGGCACATGGTGTCTCGCCGGGCCAAGGGATGGCTGCTGCTCGTCGGCGTCGCCGTCGTGGGCGCCGTGCTCGGGGTCCTGGCCGGCTTCCTGCTCGGCGACCGGATCGCCGGCGCGGTCACGGGTGTGGTGCTCGTGGTGCTCGGCGTGTACGGCGCACGCGGGCGGGCGCTGGTCGATCGTGGGGCGGAGGTCCGGACGGCGTTGCCGGACCAGGTGCTCGGTGGCCGACCGCGCCGGGTCCGTGAGCTGACCGACCCGGTGCTGCTGGGCGCGCATCCCGCCGCACCCGACGAGAGTAGCCAGGTTCCCGCGTACGTGGTCCGTGATGTCGACGACCGGGTCGATGAAGCGGTGCGCGCCGGCGGGTTCGTGCTGCTGTCCGGCGAATCGACTGCCGGGAAGACGCGCGCCGCCTACGAAGCGGTCCGGCGGGTGCTTCCCGATCACTACCTGGTCGCGCCGGCGTCGCGGGACGCTGTGCGGACCGTGGTAGAGACCGTTGTCGACCTGAGGCGGTGCGTCGTGTGGTTGGACGACGTCGAGCGGTTCTTCGGCGTGCATGGGCTGACCGTGCCACTGCTGGACCGGGTGCTGGCCACAGACGCGGTGGTCCTCGGCACGATTCGCGTTGGCGAGCTCGACCGGTTCGGCGCACGCTACGAGGCCGACAGCGACGACCGCGACGGGTGGCGCGCCGCACGCGAGGTGTTGCGACGGGCCGTCGAGATCCCGTTGCCACGCCGCTGGAGCGTACCGGAGCTGGACCGGGCGAGCAGGTCGTCGGACCGGCGGGTGCGTTCTGCGCTGCGCATGACCGACACGTTCGGGCTCGCCGAACTGCTTGCCGACGGGCCGGAACTGGCGCGGGACTGGCAAAACGCGTGGCGACCGGGCGGCCACCCCCGGGGCGCGTCTCTCATCGCTGCGGCGATCGACTGCCGCCGCGCAGGGCTCAGCGAGCCGGTCCCCGTCGACGTGCTCGCCGAATTGTCCGAGCACTACCTCGACGCACGTGGCGGGGCGGCCCTGCGCCCCGAATCGGTGGACGACGCTGTTCGCTGGGCGACGAAGCCGGCTCGCGGCGCCAGCAGTTTGCTGATCCCCGTCCGCGACGACCGTGTACTCGCCTTCGACTACCTGATCGATCTCGCGACCGACCCGGTGCCGGTGCCCGTCTGGTTGGGCGTCGTGGCGTGGTGCACTCCCGAACAGGCGTTGGGCGTCGGCATCACGGCTCGCCCCCTCGCCCGGTTCGAGGTAACGGAAGCGGCGTTCGAGAAAGCGGCCGCGGCGGGCGTGCCGGGTGCGGCCGCCGGGCTGGCCGAAGGCATTGGCTCGGGCGGTGATCCCGAGCGAGCGATCGCGTTCCTGACCGAGACGCTGACCGGCCTGTCCGCCGGCGACCCGGAGATCGTGCGTCTGCGCAGCATGCTCGCCCGGTTCACCCAGGAGGTCGACGAGAAAGACGCCGGCCGGATGTTCGCCGACCTGCTCGAGGACTGCCACGCGCGGCTTGGCCCGGACCACCCGGACACGCTCGAGACGCGACTGCAGGCAGCCATCCAGCTCGGCAAGTCCCGGTCGCGGGGCGAGGCCAAGCAGCGGCTCATCGAGCTGGTCGACGACTACGCCCGCGTACACGGGCCCGACCACCACCTGACGCTGGGAGTAAAGCACCAGCTTGCAATGTGGACCGGCCGGCACGGCGACCGGGAACAAGCGCTCTCGTTGTTCCGGGACCTCCTCACCGAGCGGGTTCGCATCCAAGGTCCCGATCATCCGAACGTGCTCAGCACTCGTTTCCAGATCGCGGTGTGGACACGTAACAGCGGCGATCCGGAGCGCGCGATCCAGATGTTCACGGAGCTGTTGCCTGACAGCATCCGGATCCTCGGCGAGCACCACCCCCACACAGTGTCCACCCGGTACCGGCTCGGACTCGGCGCGCGGGACGCCGGCCGGCTCGACCTGGCCGCTGAACAGCTCGAGATCGTGCGTGCAGAGTGGACGAAACGGTTCGGCCCGGAAAGCGACCGGGCGAAGCGGATCCGGGAGCTGATCGCTGCGCTCCCGAAAAACGGCTGACGTCGCGTCGAGCCAGGTTTTGGCTCTCGCTTCGGTAGCTCCACCGGCTTCGCCGGCGGTCCACATCGAGACTTGCCGGCGAAGCGGGTCGGGCGGTTCCCGAAGACGTTGGCACAGGCGATCATCCAGAACACCCAGCAGCCCCCGAGTTCGGCGGCGTGGACGGTGACCCCGTCCCCGAAGGCGCGGACGTTCGCCGGTCCCATGAGGATCTTGGCGGCGGGAAGCAGGACGAAGCAGAGCACGGTGGCGAGGGCGGCGTTGCCGAGCAGGGCCGCGGCGGCGACCGTCCACGGCTGGCCCGCTCGTCGCCAGGGCCGGTTTTCGCCGCTACCCCTTTGCGCTTATCTGTCGGATAAAGATATGCTTTTGGCTGCCCGGGAAAAATTCGAATGTTTCTTCCTTGGAAACTGTATCCTTGCTTGTGGCACAAGAGGTCGACATCAAGAGTAGTGCGACCACGGGGGCAAAGGTGCGCGGAAAGTTCCGACGGCCGGTCATTCCAAGAATCACCTTGACCTCCAGAGCTTGCTTCACTATAGCGTTGCACCTGGTGGGCAGTCATGCGAGGTTTCCGCTGACCGAATCTGCTGCATGCTCGCTGAGATTTCCCCGGTGTCGTCAAGCCTGGGTGCAGCCCGAGCGAACGCGTCTCGGGAGCTTGCAGGTCGATGAATAGACGGTTTCTTCTTGTTTTGTCAGTCTGGTCACCTGGCGTCGAAGTCGTGTGGCATGCAACCTGCTGTGATTACTGTCCGCGTGGGAGACTGCAGGACATTCTCCAACGCGCGCCAGTTCGCGCGGTGATGGCCGATCGTGGCGCCCTCGTAAAAGTGGATCTCGCTCGTTGAGCATCACTTGTCGTGGAATGTGGTGGTCTGCGCCTGGCGCGCGTCTGCGTGACCCGAGGATGGTCTGCGCCTCTCGCCGCCAGTCGGGCGGCCGGGTGGTGGACCGCGTCAGGCGCTGGTGGGGAAGGCGTGCTTCCTCCCGCCGGTGACGGCCGCGGTGGCGGCGACCAGCAGTGCCAGCGCAGCCCAGGTGATTGACGCGGCTCCCAGGTCCGCGATGAGCAGGCCGCCGAGGAGGCCGCCGGCCGCGATGGACCCCGAGATGACGGTGATGACGATCGACTGGGCGACGTCGGCGGCGTCCCGGGATGCGTTGATCGCGGCGTCGATGAACAGGGTGGCGGCGCTGCCGAAGGCGAAGCCCCAGGCCCCGGCGGCGATGTAGACCAGCACGGGCACGCCGGAGAGCACCGCCAGGACGAGCACACTGATCGCAAACAGCGCCGTGCTGCCCACCACGAGTTTGCGGAGGTGGCGGTCGATGTGCATGCCGACCACGAGGGTGCTCACCACGGACAGGACGCCGAAGACGAACAGCACCCACCCCGTTCGACCCGCCATACCCGCGTGCCGTAGGAAGTCGCTGATGTAGGTGTACAGAATGTTGTGCGCGACCATGTATGCGCCGATCGCGAACAGGATGACGCGAAGCCCGGGGATCACCAGCGTGTCGGAGACCGTGCGGCGCCGGCCCGCTGGCAGGCCGGGCGGGTTCGGCAGCGTCACCACCGCCCACAGCATGGTCAGCACGGTCAGGCCGGCGCACGCGTGGAAGGCGGCCTGCCACCCGCCCAGGCTGCTGAGCCAGGGGCCCAGGGGGACGCCCAACGCGAGCCCGATGGGCGTGCCGGCCAGGGCGATGGTGATGGCGCGGCCCTGCTGGCCCCCGGGGGCGAGCCGGGCGGCGTATCCGCCGAGTTGGGGCCAGATCATGCCCGTGCCCAGGCCGGCGACGAACCGGATCACCAGGGTCAGCGGGTAGTCGTCGGACAGGGCGGTGAGCGCGTTGGTGACGGCGACGATGGCCAGAGCCACCAGGAGCACGTTCTTGCGGGGCCACGTCGAGAACGCGCGGGAGAGGGGGATCGCCGCGATCGAGGTGGCCGCGGCGTACACGGTGACGGTCTGGCCGGTGAGCGCAACGCTCGTGTGCAGCGAACGGGCCATGTCCGGGAGCAGGCCGGCCGGCAGGCACTCGGTGAGGATGCCCACGAACCCGGTGAAGAAGAGTGCGAGGAGGGCCTTGCCCGGAAGACGGTCTCCTTCGCGCACTGCGGCGGAGGAAGCTGTGTCAGCCCGTTCGGTCATGTGCTGCTCCATCAGTCGCTCCTGGGCCGGCGGGCCTGTGCCGCTCCGGTTGGGAAGGTCTGCGCGGCCGCCCTCGCGTAAAGGTCGCCGTGCGCAGCCGGACGTTTGTGGCAACCGGCTGGCCTTTCCGTTCATGCCGCTGCTGCCTGACCCTGATGTGCCTACGTTCCGGGTGACTACCACTGGCGGGGACACGAAGAACTGCGTGGCCCCTCGTGACTTCGCCGCCGCCATCGCGGCCACTCACGCTCGTCACAAGACGATCAGGCCGCAGTGGCCCGGGCGGACACGGCCAGGTCGAGCGTTTCCGCGGCAGGTCGCAGGCGCGCGCCACATCGCACCGAACGGGCTTCCGCCGACAAGTCGCGCTCAGTCACCAATGTGATAGCCGGGTACGCGTGGGGCCCGGCCCGCCGCTTGAGGTGACGGGCCGGGTTCCTCTGGCTTCTGGGGGACTCAGACGGTGAAGCCGCCGTCGACGTTCCAGTTGGCGCCGGTGACGAACGCCGCTTCCGGTCCGGCCAGGTAGCTGACGGTGCTGGCGATCTCGTCCGGCCGGCCGAAACGCCCGAGTGCCATCAGGTCGCGCAGCGAGTCCGCGACCTCCCCGTCCTCGGGGGTCATCTCGGTTGCCGTGGGTCCCACCTGAAGGTTGTTGACCGTGATGCCGCGGGGCCCGAGTTCGCGGGCCAGTGCGCGCGTCAATCCGGCGACCGCCGCCTTCGACATCGCGTAGATCGACATCCCGGCCAGGGGAACCCGGTCAGCGTTGATGCTGCCGATGGTGATGACGCGACCGGTGGCGCCCAGATGCGGCAGAGCCGCTTGGATTGCGGCGAAAACACCCCGGACATTGATGGCGACCAACCGGTCGAACTGCTCCATGGTCAGCGACTCGATGGAACCCGCGGGGAGGACGCCGGCGTTGTTGACGAGAATGTCCAGGCCGCCCAACTGGGTCACGGTTTCGTCGATCGACCTGGTCACCTGCTCGACGTCACCGCTATCGGCCTGAATCGCGACTGCGGTGCCCCCGGTTTCGGTGATCTCGGCCACCAGCTTTTCAGCCGCGGCGACCGATGCGCGGTAAGTGAAGGCGACCGCGGCGCCGTCCCTCGCCAGCCGTCGCACGATCGCCGCTCCGATACCGCGCGAAGCTCCAGTCACCAACGCTCGCCGACCTGCAAGTGGTGCCGTCACGTCATTACCCTTTCGAATTGCGCATTACTACGACGTAATGAATAAAACTCTCGAAATGCGAGAGCGATTATTTCAGCGGAACAGATTTCCGCGATGATGTGCCCCCGGCTTGAGTAGAGTCGAATGGCCAGGCGTCCAGTGCTGCAGCCGGAACGGTTAGCCGGTGAGCCTTTCCGGCCACAGTGCCAGCTCAGTGAACTCCTCCATGCGGGCGCCAGGTAGCTGGGGTCGCTCGCTGTACTCGACCAGTTCCGGGTCAGCCGGGCCCGTTGGGTGGAAGGGACGCGCTCAGTGCAGTACGTCGGTCCATGACCCCAGTATCACGCTTGCGGCACGTGAATAGCCTGTCCCTGTCAGTGGTAGGAATCCGTGCCGCAATCAATGCGCGGGTCTGGGCCGTGTGATTGGGCGGCCGGCATCACTCGGACACCGCCCACAACGGTGCCCGACCTGAGTCTGCGGCGCTCTCGGGTGACCAGCGGTGGCCCACCCACGTAGTAGCTCCGGCAGGTCCGCGCCGTGGCCGGGGTGATCGGTTCTCCCGTTGCGCCGCGTCGAGCTCTTCCTGCCGCTTCCGCCCGCCAAACGCCGTCACCTTCCCCGGAGATCACCCCGTGCCAGGCGGAGTCGTCCTCGGCCGCCGGCTTGTTTCGCGCAACTGGACAACGTCGCGGGAAACGCCGATTGCCGGGGGTCCCAACGTCCCGCGGCAGGTCAGACGATGGCGGCGTCGCCGGAACTGACGAACGGCGGCGACGTGGTCTGCTGCGGCGACCGCCCGGCCTGTCAGCGAGGGGCGCGGTTCAGGGGGAGTTCGGCGTGCACGGTGGTGCCTGCGCCGGGGGAGGTCTGCACGGAGAGGTGGCCGCCGAGCGCCTCGGCCCGGTCCTTGAGCCCGGCCAGGCCGGATCCGCCGGAGAGGTCGGCGCCGCCGTGGCCGTCGTCGCGGACGCGGACTCGCAGGATCGCGTCGTCGGCTTCGACGTCGACGGTGATGACCGATGCGTGGGAGTGTTTGGCTGAATTGGTCAGTGCTTCGGCCACGATGTAGTAGGCGGTGATCTCGGTCTGCTCGGGTAGCCGCTGGTCGGCTCGCACGGTGAACTCGACCGGGACGGTGCAGCGGCGGGCCAGCGATTTGAGTGCGGGGCGTAGGCCGCCGTCGGTGAGGATCGCGGGGTGGATGCCGCGGGAGAGTTCGCGCAGCTCGTCGAGTGCGCGGTTCGCCTCGGCGGTCAGGTCGTCCAGTTGCGCGGCCAGGTTGTTCGCCTCGGGCGGCGCCGCTGCCTTGGCCTCTTGGGCCCGCAGGGCCAGGAAGACCAGCCGCTGCTGGGCGCCGTCGTGCAGGTCGCGCTCGATGCGTCGGCGGGTTTGGTCGGCGGTGGCGACGATCCGTGCGCGCGAGGAGGTCAGCTCGGAGTAGAGCCGGGCGTTGTCCAGGGAGACGGCCAGCTGGCCGACGATGAGCTTCACGGCGTCGAGCCGCACGGCGGTGAACGCAGACCGGATGAGCCGGTTCTCCAGCAGCAACACCGCCCGCAGGCTGCCGCGGCTGAGGACGGGGAGAGCGAGCAGCGAGCAGCAGCCGACGTCGGCGAAGTAGGGATCGCGGGCGAAGCGATCGTCACGGGTGGCGTCGTCCACGACCAGCGGTTCGACGGTGCGCCGGACGTAGCGCACCACCGACAGGGGAACCGACTGTTCGTCCTCGGTGCCGGTGATCGGCGCGGTGCCGGAGTCGCTCCCTGGAGTCGCTCGCTGCCATTCCTGATGGATCTCGCTCCGCAGCAGCAAGTTTACGGCGGTGGCGCCGGTCATCGCGCTGAGCACCTCGACCACGCGGGCGTGCAGGCGTTCGACGGTGGTCTCGGAGCTCAGCGCCTGAGACGCGGACAGAATGCCGAGAAGGTCGAGCGTTCCCGTCGTGACCGCCGCCGGCTGGCTCAGAAGATCAGCAGGCCGGTCTGTCCCGTCGGCAGGCGGCCGCAGGGTGGGGTAGGCCCAGTCCAGCTGGTCGACCTTGGCGGTCGCCCCCCACGCGGCGTACTGCTGCCGGGCCTGGGTAAGTAGTCCGTAGCCGGCATGTTCGCCGCCGTGGTGGAGGTGGAAGCGGGCCGCGCGTTCGGCGATGAGGGCCCGGTGCCAGGGGCGCTGACGCCGTGCGGCTTCGAGGCAGGCGGCGTCGAAGGCCCCGACGGCGGCGCGGAAGTCGCCCTGTGCCCATGCGCGCTCGGCCTCAAGCAGCCGAAGCAGGTGGAGAAAGTTGTCCGGTGCGTCCGCGGCTCGGGCGGCCAGCCACCGCGTCACCTCGTCCAATTCGGACAGCAGGCCATCGCGCTCGGTACCGTCGACGGTCCGCGCTCGTGCGGCGAGGGCAAGCCCGCGCAGGAGACGGGCCACGGCGATCGGGTAGATGCCGTGTGCGGCCGGCAGCAGCGGCATCGCTGCCGCGGTGTGCCGCTCCAGATCGGCCTGGTCGCCCAGGATGGCGGCGGCGATCGTGCCGTTGAGGTGTGCGTGGAGAAGTGCCTGGGGAGTGTCGGCGTACCGGTCGGGGACCAACGAGCCGGCCGCGGTGGACACCTCGCCGCGCAGCACCCGGGCCAGCCGTTGGTAGCTGTCGAGCCATTGGACGGCCTGTTCGTTGCCGGTCCGGTGCGCAAAGGCCAGCCCCTCCTCCACGTCCTCGGTGTAGGCGTCGATCGTCTGTGCGCAGTCCAGCAGGTAGTACCCGGTCGGGCCGTAGGTTTGGCCGGCGAGCGTCAGATCGCCCCCGGCGATCAGCCCGTCGCGAGCCTGCTGAGCTGCTTGGACGCCGTTCTCGATCGGCTCGAACCAGCAGGCCACGAGAGCGAACCGGTGGCGCACCTGTGAAGTGTCGGGCTCGCGGCCGCCGGCCTCGGCGAGCGTGAGGACGCGCCGCACTGCCCGGTACCCGGTGGCGTCGTCGGAGCGGAGCACCGCCGCGGCGAAGGCGGCGGTGCCGGCGGGGCCGAGCAGGATCGTCGCGGGGCCGTGCTCAAGCCAGATCCGCACCGCCTCGAGGCTCAGCCAGCCGTACCACGCGAGGTCGGCAGCGTGGTAGGCCGCTGGGAGGAGCGCCGTGATCACCCGGGCCGCGGCGAGGAGTGCCGGGTCGGTGAGTTCCGCTCGGGACAGGTCGTCGGCGGCCTCGGTGTGCTCCAGCCACCGGTGCAGGTAGGTGAACTGCCGGTCCAGTTCGGCCGGGAGCTTGTCCGCGGCCGGCACGGTGACACCGAGTTCGCGCAGCGAGTCCAGTCCGAGGCTGATCGCCTCCGCGTATCGGTTGCGGTGGGCGAGGCTGCGAATCTGCACCGCTCTCGCGTCTGCGCGGTCCAACGCGGTGGTGCACAGCCGCGCGATCGTGCCGTAATCCTCGTCGGCCTCCTCCAGCCGCCCGAGGCTGAAGAGGGCGGTGTGGCGGGCGGTGTGCAACTCGACCAGCGTGGCGGTCTCACCCGGGTCGATCAGCCGTAGTGCGGCGGCCAGCAGCGCGCTCACCAAGGCGTGGTCGCCGGTCAAGGCCGCTTGGTCAGCGGCGCGCCGCAGCAGCCCCACCACGCGCTGTCGCTCGGCCGCGTCGGTGACGGCGTCGATCACCGGCAGGTACTGCTCGGCGGCCACCGCGAACAGCTCCGGCACTCCGGACAGGCGCCGCGCCATGGCCAGCTGCATGGTGCGTCGCCGCCGCGGGTCCAGCCCGCCCACTATGACCTCGCGGATGCGGTCGTGGCGAAACCGCACGAGCTCACGCGGCCCGGGCTCGACCACGAGGAGGCCGTCGTCGAGGGCGTGGGCCAGTCGCTGTTCCACCAGACCCGCCGATGCGGCGGTGGCGATCTGCAGCAGGCTTGTCTCGGCACGCCCGCCCAAACACGCCATCGCCTCGACCAGCGCGCGCGACGGCGCCGGCATCGCACCGACGCGAGCCGACAGGAGGCGGGCGACGTCGGACTGGCCCAGGTGATCGCGCGCGACCGCCTCGTTCCACTGCCATCCGGTAGCCGTCGCGGTCAGCATCCCGTTGTGGCGCAGCGCGTTGAGCAACTCGACCGTCTCGTACGGGTTGCCGGACGTGCGCTCGTTGATCACGTCGACCAGGCCAGTCGCCGCGCGCCTGTTCGCGTGCAGTATCTCCGCCACCATGGTGACCAGACTCGGGACCGCCAAGTTGTCCAGCTCAAGCCGGCGCACGCCGGCCTGCTCGTGCCATCGGGACAGCAGCCCAGCCAGCGGATGGGGCGTATCCACTTCTCCTGTGCGGTAGGCGCCCACCAGTAACAGGCCCTCGACCGGATCTTCGGACAGCAGGAGGTCGACGAAGCCGAGCGGGGTGCGCCCACCCCACTGGAGATCGTCGAGGAACACCACCACCGGCCGTTTCCGCGAGGCCACCGCCCGCAGCACCTGCACACCGGTTCGCTGCGTCCGCGCCTGCGCGGTCAGCGGATCCCCCGCGTCCGGTGGCACACCCAGCAGGGCGGCGAACTCCGGCACCACAGCGGTCAACAGGCCTGCGTTCGGCCCGACCGTCTCGACGATCCGTTCGCGGACCTCGGCCAACCGGTCCTCCGGCTCGGCCAGCAACAGCCGGCCCAGCGCGCGGAAAGCCTGGACACCCGCGCTGAACTCCAGATCCTGCCGGTACTGGTCGAACTTGCCGGCCACGAACCAGCCGTCCCGGCTCGTCACCACCGGCCGCAGCTGATCCACCAGCACCGTCTTTCCGACCCCCGGCGCGCCACTGACCAGCACCCCCTGGCAGCGGCCCGTCAGCGACTCCTCGAACGCCGCTTGCAACGCCGCCACCTCGCCCTCGCGGCCCACCAGCTGCGATGGCGGCAGTAGTCGCGGCGGAACATCGTGCTCGCCGACGTGAACCCGGGCCGGCACCGGATCTGCCTGGGCGTCGCGCACCTGCTCCAGGTCGTGGGCGAGACCCTCCGCGGTCTGGTAGCGATGGTCGGGTTCCTTCTCCAGCAGGTGCATGACGATCTCGGACAGCGCCCCCGGCACGGCCGGGTTCACCTCGGCAGGCGCCACCGGCACCCGGGCCAGGTGATCATGAGTGAGGCGCAGCGGGTCGCCGGAGCCGAACGGGGGCGCGCCCGTCGCCAGCTCGTACAGCGTCGCACCCAAGGCGTACAGGTCGGCCCGCTGATCCACCGACCGGCCGGTGCGCCCGGTCTGCTCGGGGGCGAGATAGGCCAGCGACCCGACGATCTCGCTGTGGTGGGTGAACTCGGGACGGATCTCGGCCAACGACATCGCCAACGCAAAGTCCACCAGGCAAGGAACACCGTCGCCGGAAACCACGATGTTGGCCGGGGTGATGTCTCGATGCAGTACTCCGCGGCGGTGCATTCCCGCCACCGCCTCCGCCAGCTTGATGGCCAGCCGGATGAGTTCATCCACGGCCAGCGGTGTGGCCAACCCGGCGAGGGTCGTCTCCCCGGCGTCCGCAACCATGATCGAATCCGGGTCGCCTGGTGCGTCCACCAGCTGCGCGACTCCGTCGGCACCGCGCAGCCGCTCCAGGATCGTCACCTCGTGCCGCAACCGCTGCTGCAGGTCGGGTCCGAGCGGCTCCTTGCGCACGACGGTGCCCCCTGGCAGGTACACCCGCGTCACCCGCGTGCGCGCGCTCTCCTGCAGAACTTCGGCCCTGGCCGGCGGGCCTTGGCCCAACCCCATCCGACACCTCCATGTGCGGTCGGATTCCTCTGTTGCCTACGCTCGCCAACCCGCTCGCGCAAGTTCGTGACCGGTTCCGCCTGTGGTGGGCAAGGCGGCGCGTCGCCGCCGACTTCCCCGGACCGGGCGCGCGCTCCCGGTCCGCAGTGCCGCCCGTGCCGATCACGGGTGCGCCGGCTTCACGGGCGAGCTGCACGGCGATCGAGCCGACACCGCGAGCGGCGCCGACGAGCTTGGCGGCGGTAGGTTTCCGGGCCGGCGAGCTTCACACAACCTTGCACGACATGGACAACTCACCGCTCTGACGGCCGCTGCCCGACTGAGCTTGAATGGCCACTCAGTGTAACTAGCGGCTTACCCGTTCGAGTGTGGCGGGGCGTGAGGTCGTAGTCGTGGGTCGCAACTCCACAGTGGCGGGTGCTGGGGTCGGCCAGCGATCTTGTGGACGTGCGAATCGCTCCCGCCGATGATCGTTCGGTTGTCTCTCGCGGGGCGTGGTAGCCGTCACCGGGCCCGAAAGGTGCACACGACTGTCGGGGACTCTGGGGTGACGGCCTGGGGCCCACGGGTGGAGGCCGAGGCGGGCCGGTTCGGCTACCCGAGACTTGGAGGGTAAGAAGTTGCACCCGCCAGTCGCTGACTCTCTGAAGCGATCTACCGAGTCGGAACTCGATCGGGTTGAAGTCTCGTAGCTCGATCGGGTTGAAGTGGGGTATCGGCTGGCGGCCGGCTCCACCCTTCAGGCGAACCAACGCGAGACGGGAGCATGGTCCGACCGTATGTTCGGCCGATTCCTTGCGCGACAAGGCATAGCCGGCTAGCTCGCTTCACTGTCCTGTGCGTCTGCTGACGCGTAACGAGTACCGACTCCAAGCAGGAGAATGATGGGCATCAAAATAGGGAAGGTCAACAGACCTTTCGCGTTCATTGCGGCGTTGGCTGGCATGCTACTCGTGTTTTCCGCTACTTCGAGTTCTGCGGCACGAGTCGGCGACGAGGCACCTGCCTCTGTGACGGCGCAGTCGCGTTACCCGCAGTCTCAACCGCCCGCTGGTTTTCAGTCCAAGTTTGCGGAAGTGAACGGCTTCCGCATGCACTACGTGGTGGGTGGCAAAGGTTCGCCTTTGGTGATGATGCACGGGTTCCCCGAGGATTGGTCCGAGTGGCGGCAGCAGATGGTTCCGCTCGCCAAGAATCACACCGTGATCGCCGTCGACATGCGTGGTGCTGGGGAGTCCGAGGTCACCAAGAGTGGTTACGATGCTGCGCAGTTGGCGAGGGACGTGCATCAGCTGCTGACGCAGCTCAAGCTCAACAAGGGCGTCCAGGTCATCGCCCATGATCTCGGTGAGGTGGTCGCCTACGCCTACGGGGCGCAATTCCGGTCGGAAGTGCGGAGCATGGCCGTGATGGAAGCCCCCATTCCGGATGAGAGCTTTTACCACTTCCCCGTGCTCAACGCCGACCCGGCCCAGCCCACGGCGTGGCACTTCGGCTTTTTCCAGTTGGCCCTGGCGGAAAAGCTGATCGCGGGTCACGAGCGCGACCTCGTCCACGACTTGATGCTGGAGTACGTGGCGGGCGACAAGTCGCCGTTCACGGAGTCGGACTTTGACTACTACGCGCACTTCCTGAAGCAGCCCGGCCGCTTGACGGCCAATTTGAGTATCTACCGTGGATTCCGCACGGATGTTGAGCAGAACAAGGAATTCCTGGCTCAGGGCAAGTTGAAGATGCCCATCCTCGCGATCGGTGGTGAGCGTTCCTTCGGTTCACTCATCGCCGATCAGTGGCGTGAGTACGCCGTGAACGTCGACGGACACGTCCTGAAGGGTTCGGGCCACTTCGTGACGCAGGAGAGGCCGGAGGAAGTGACGGCCTTGCTGCAGTCCTTCCTGCAGAAGTAGCTTTCACCGCCAAAGGGCGAACCACAGCGATCCCGGTAACTCGCGAGAATCATCTGCGTTGGCAGGTTCGCGCTGGTGGCGACTGCAGCGCCACCAGCGCGAACCAGCGGGTGCGCCGGGCTCGGTGAGTTCGTCGTACGGAATGGCTCGAACGAGTACGCGCCATGGCACCTGATCGTTCCGTGAGTTTTTCGTTCGGACAGAAGGGTTTGTGAGTTGACCAGCGTTCCCGTACTGAAGTTGAACAACGGTGTCGAGATGCCGCAGC
>NZ_JBITBT010000039.1:0-85123 GCF_044452505.1 Amycolatopsis sp. NPDC051903
ACCCCCCACCCCCGGGGCGGGTCCCGCCGCACAACACCGGCGGGACCAACCTCGCCCCGCCGACGCGTCGACAAGCCGGCCGATCCGGGGGGGGGCCGCGAGGGTCGCGGCCCGCCGGCGCCCGCAATGGCTGAACACGGCGGAGTAGCAGCCGGTGCGCTTGGTCAGCGTCGCGAGCACACCGCGAAGGAGCGGGGAAGCCGGATTCCCGGTTTCCCCGCCTCCTCAGAACGGCTTCAAGCGATTCAGCTCAGCGTCACCGCGGCGTCGTCGATCACGAACGACGTCTGCAGGGAGCTGTCCTCGGTGCCGGTGAACTTCAGGGCCAGCGTGCCGCCGGCGGCCGACGAGACGTCGATCGTCCGGAGGGTGTACCCCGTGCCCTTGTTCAGGTTGGAGTAGTTGCCCAGCGTCGTGCTGCCGTTGGTGACGGTCAGCTTGTCGTAGGCGGTCGTGGTGGTCGTCTCCGCGGTGTCGATGTGCAGGTAGAACGTGAGGGTGGCGTGGCAGCCGGCCGGGATGCTCACCGACTGCGCGACGGACTCGGTGTGCGTCGAGCCGTAGCCGTCGAGGTAGGCGCTGTAGGTGCCGCCGTGCGCCGGCTCACCCGAGGACGCCCACTGGCCGATGGTGCCGGTGGTGCCGGTCCAGTTCGCGCTGCCCGACTCGAAGCCGCCGTTGAGGAGCTTCTGGCCGGAGCAGCCGCCGGTGGCGCCGACGGTCCAGGTGAACGACGCCGTGCCGGTCCTCCCCGCCGAGTCCCTCGCGGTCACCGTGACGGTCGAGGAGCCCGCGGTGGTCGCGGTGCCCGAGATCGTGCCGGTGGAGGCGTTGATCGACAGGCCGGCCGGCAGTCCGGTGGCCGACCAGGTGTACGGCGCGGTGCCGCCCGAGGCCGACAGCGGCAGGTTCACCGCGGAGCCCGTCGTGGTCGACTGGTTGCCCGGATTGGACACGGTGACGGTGCCGGTCGCCGAGCACGTCGGTTCACCCGACTGCGCCGGGACGGAGATCGCGTTCCACGCCGCCTTGACGGTGTTGAACTCGGTGCAGCTGCCCGGGAACAGGTTCTTCGCCGCGGTCAGGGTCCAGGTGCGGTACTTCAGGTACGAGCTGCCGGAAGTCTTGAGCAGCATCGCGTTGTAGAAGATCTTCACCGCGGTCTGGACACCGAGGCCGGTGACCGTGGAGTTGTTGCACGTCGTGCTGGTCGGCTGCCCGTTGGTCGGGTTGGTGCCTTCGGCCAGCAGGTAGAACCAGTGGTTGCCCGGGCCGGCGGCCGCGTGCACCTCACCGCCGGGGACCGAGCTGTCGTAACAGTTCTTGTCGCCCAGCGCCGACGGGTTGTACATGTTGCGGATCGGGCCGGAGCCGACCAGGTTGACCTGCTCGCCGACCAGGAAATCGGGCTTGTCGTAGGGCGCCGGCTCGTTCGCGAACCACTCGGTCGAAGCGCCGAAGACGTCCGCGACGAATTCCTGCGTGCCCGCGCCCGAAATGCCGCCCGGTGTGTGGTCGTCAATGCCGTGGCCGTGCTCGTGCGCGACGACGTCGATCGAGCCGATCCACTGGTTCTGCGTGTTGTGGCCGACCTGGACCTGGGTGCCGTCGTAGTACGCCTGCTCGTCGTTCAGGCCGACGCGGATCGGCCAGCCGCCGCCGTTGCCGTCGAAGCCGTTGCGGCCCAACCACTGCGAAAGCATCTTGTTCTCGGTCTGCGCCGCGAACAACGCGTCGACACAGCCCGTCTCACGGCTGGTGGCGTTGCCGTTGCCCCAGCTGTCGTCCGGGCCGCTGAAGGTGGTGTTGGTGGCCGCGTCCTGGCAGGACGTGCTGGTGATGGCCGGGTCCTTCATCGTGTAGTTCGAACTCGTGTGCGTGGTGTCGAGGTGCACCGGGTTCGGGCCGTTCCACGCGCTGGTGCCGTCACCGTTCAGGACGTGCTCCTGGGTGTGGAGCACCTTCCCGGTGGCCGCGTCGACGATGACGTCGAGCCGGCTCGGGCCCTCGGCGTCGCGTCCGACGGCGGTGCTCTTCCACGCCAGCTTCGGCGCGCCGAGCGCGTAAACGACCTGCTGAGCCGGGCTCACACTGTCCACCGAGGACAGCTGCTGCCGGGCAGTGGCCTCGGCCGCGGCCTTCGTGACGGCCGGGGCGGTCGTCACGAGGTCGATGGTCTGGTCCTGCGCGACCGAGGTGCCCAGGACCTGGCCCGTCGAGTTGGTCGCGACGACGAAGTCACCGCCCACGACGGGCAGGCCCTTGTAGGTGCGCTCGTACGGGATGTACTGCAGGCCGTTGGTCGAAGAGATGGCCTTCTGCTGCACGAAAACGTCGTCCGCGCCGGCGTGCAGGACGGACGGGCGGCTCGCGACGAGGCCGGCGGCTGCACTGACAGCCATGGCCTGGGCGCTCGGCACGGCGTTCGGGGTCGTGTTCGGGGTGGTTTGCGCCTGTGCAGTGCTGGTGATGCAGAGCGCGCCGACGAGTACGCCGGTCGCCGCCATGACGGCAGAACGTCTCAGGTGCATGTCGAGGGATCTCCTCCGGGCAGGGTGAACCAGACCCGGGTTCGAGGCCGGATCGTGGTCAGGGGAACGGGAAGTGGTGCGCTGGAGCGGAAAACAGAATCCGGCGCCCGGGCTTCGCGAACAAGCGACTAACGTACGGTCTTGTTGAGAGGACACGTTATCTCTCAAAACGGGCTAACGTTACTTTTCGGGCAGGGCAGGTCCACTGAGGACGCCGCCACCCGTTCGTCGGTTGACCCTGGAGCCGGCGAAGACCCTTTCGCGCGTTCCTTGGATGTAGACCCGTGGGTCGGCGATCGCGTGCGCCTCACCAGGGGTCGCAGTTGGCGCCGAAAGGCTGCCGCGGAGTTCCCGGCGGCGCGGGCCAGATGGAGCAGAGCGATCCGCCGAACGATGCCCAGCGATCCGGCCGGATGTATTCCGCAGGCGGGGCAGCGGTGAGGGCCAGCATGGTCGCGCCGCCGTCGGTCGCGCCCGGCACGAGCCGATGCCGGCGTCGCTCCCCCACCAGGCGCGGCGTCTGCGACCGGCGCCTGGATTCTCACCGGACCACGGCCGTCCCATCTACCGTAGCCACCACTGGCACGACTGGTGCTCGGACACGACGCGTCCTGGCCCGTCACGTGCTCAACTCCCGCATGCCTACCAGTTCGGCCGTGCCCGCTGGCCAGTCGATGTGATCGACGCACAGCAGGGCCAGGTCGACAAGGTCGGCGCGGTGCGCTTATTCGAACCGCGCGGTGTTCGCCAGATCTGGCCTGGAGACTGCGGCGAGACAATGCCCACTGGCGGGTCAGCTGGGGCAGGTGGCCTGCGGCAAGATGGCTGGGGTGCCGGATGAGTTGAAGCTGTTCGCGGACTACCACCAGATCCACGTGTTCGATGAGGGTTCCGTAGCCGATCTGGGGGAGGTGTGGACGGAGGAGGCGATGGCCAACCAGCTCGCGGTGACCGGGGACGCCGTTGCTGTCGGCACCGTGGTGAACGTGTTCGTGCGGGTAGCGGTCGAGGTGTTGCACGAGGCTCCCGCAGACGACAGCACCGCCTTTGACCACGTTGTCGAGGGCAGCCTGGAGGTTCGATCCGGACGCCTGGTGGTGATGGGCTGCACGGATTTTGAACTCGACGCGGCGCGTTTCGCTGTTCCCGCCGGGTCGCTGCGGGTGCGGGTGGCGAAGTCGAACCTGGGAGTTGCGAGTCGTTGGGGTATCGATTCCGACGAAGACCCCGCAACCATGGAGCAGGTGCGGGTGCAAGTGTGGCCTGCGACTGCGGCGCCGCTCATCGTGCTCAAGCAGTGGCCTACCGTCCGGGCGTAGACGGCCACTGCCCCGGGTCGGTGAACCGCTCTGCGTTGTTGCATCTAACGCAACATCGATCCATCTGCCACAGCCGGATTCGCTGATCAGCGTTGAAGCCCAGGGCGGCCGACCGAGGGAATGGCCCGAAACGTTCCCGGTATCGACCGAGCTCGAACGCCCGGTGCGCTCGCCTCGACGACCACACCGGGCTCGACCGGCCGGACACGAAGTCGTCCCGGCCGGGATGGCCGGCGATGATCCCGGACGGCCGCTGCGGGCTACCGCCGGCGAGCCGGAGCTGCTCGGCCAGCGACACGAGCGCCGGCCGCGACAGGGGTGTCGTCAGCCCCACCGCGCGCACCCGCCCGCGGCGGTCGGCCTGGCCGAGCACGAGCGCCGTCGGCCGGGGACGGGTCTCCGGTCACGCCGAGCACAAGGGCATCGACGTCCTCGTAGTGGCGGACCCTCACCCGGCCCACGCGGCCGCCGCGCAGGAACCGCGCATCACGCTGGCCGACCGAGGGGGTCCTTCGCCTACTAATTGGCGATCTTTCTGGAACCTCACTGAGTTGCGCGCTCGAAGGTGCTTTCCCGATCCCGTCGCACCTCGATCGGTACGTCGCCGGCGGCGTGCGGGATCACAATTCCCGTCACGCACGTTGGCCGATTCCCGGTGAGGCCCGGCAAACGCACCCACGCCGAACCGATCCGACGGACCCACCGGCCAGGTCAGGAAGACTCCGATGTCAGGCCCTCGCGGACGGCGAGTAGCGCAGCTTGGGTCCGCGAGGTGACCCCCAGCTTGGCGAACAGGTTGCTGACGTGGGTGCGGGCTGTGCGTTCGCTGATCTGCAGGTGCTTGGCGATCTGCTGGTTGGACTGCCCCGTCGCGATGTGGAGCAGCACTTCACGTTCGCGCGGCGTCAGCTCGTCGAGGCCGGTCCCGCCTCGTTCAGCCGGGTCGGTCAAGCAGCGGGTGACCGCGGAGTCCAGATACAGCTCACCGCGAGTGGCGGCCCGAACTGCCGCGACGATCTCGTCGGAGCCCGCGTCCTTGAGGATGTAGCCCGACAAGCCGGCGGCAATGGCTCGCCGGACGTTTTCCGCCTCGCTGAAGCTGGTCATGATCAGGATCTTCACGGTGGGGTATCGCGCCGTGATCAGACCGCCGACCTGAATTCCGTCGTCACCCGGAATGACCAGATCCATCAGGATCACATCCGGTAACCGGCCCTTCTGCGCGAGCTCCGTCAGGCGCTCCAGCGCATCCGCCCCGTCAACGGCCTCCCCCACCACCGACAGACCGGGAACCGCGTCGGCATACGAACGCAGCCCGGCTCTGACCACCGCGTGGTCGTCGACGAGCATCAATCGGATCTGCTCGGCCGGTGGCCTGTTCACGGTTCCTCACTCGCCGCTTCGCGCGGTTCCTGCCAGTCGATCTCGACGGCACCGCCAGTGGGGTTCGACCTGCTTCCGGTCTGGGCGGGGCAGAACTCGAGACGCACGAGGGTGCCGCTACCCGGGCCGGTCACGATGGTGAGCTTCCCGCCGAGCCGCTCGGCGCGCTCGCTCATCGAGATCAGACCCAAGTGGCCCGGAAGCGAGCTGCGCTCTGGGAATCCCACTCCGTCATCCGATATCTCGATGACCAGGAGTGTTCGAGATTCCTCGTGACGGTGCGCGAATCGGATCACCGCGTTCTTCGCCCGGGCGTGCTTGATGATGTTGTGGTACGCCTCACGAACGAGGTACCACACTTCCTCCCGATGTTCGGGAAGCAGGTCCATCTCGCCGACCTCGTCGACGACCCTCACCGTGAGGTCGGTGTCGCGGCTCGTCGCGGCGACCCACTCGCGGATCGACATCACCACGGACCGCTCCGGGGGCTGCGGAACGCGCAATTCCGCGATCATCGAACGGAACGACTTCACCACCGACTGCGACAAGTCCACCACTCGAGCGGCGTCGGCACGGATCTTGGCCACCGCGCCGGCGCCGGACGCCTCGTTGGTGAGCTCGATCGCCCGGGCGTGCATCGACAACGAGAACATCTCTTGGACGATGGAGTCGTGCAGGTCGCTGGCCAACTTACGACGCTCCTCCATCGCCGCGCGTGCGCGGTTGTCGGCGATCATCCCGGCGTGGTCGATGGTGACCGCAGCCTGGTCGGCGACGGCCGACAGGAAGTAGATCTCGTCGGGGTCCGGATCGCGACCGGGCGGGTAGAAGGCGCTCAGGTAACCGAGCACGCCGTCGGGCAAGATCAACGGCGCGGCCACGAAGCTCTCCCAGGAAATCGCCCGATGTATTGACATGATCGGCGCCCACGAAGGATCGGTGCGAAAGGTTTCCCAGCGATGGGATACGACGACGGGCCGACGTTCCGCTATCGCATCGAGGGATACCATTTCCGCGCCGAGCGCCCGGCACTGGATGAGCCGATCGCGCAATTCGTCGGCGGTTCCGGGCAAACCCGACAACGCACCGATGGGCAGAGTGCTCCTACCTGCTTCGCTGAGTCGAATGTGAACGGCTGCAAGTCCGGCCGACCGCCGAACCTCACCCGCCAATGCCGCGAGAGTGTCGGACAACGAACCCGATTTCGCCAGGGCCGCCGCCACTCGCGACATTGCCTGAAGATCGCGATCGGCGGTCATCGTCGCTCACCACAACGGTCGATGAGAGTCAAAGTTCCGATCTCCTCCCGCGGCAGACCAACCTTGCGAGGTCGATCAGATCTTCAAGGACACCACGCCCAGGTCAGTGAACCCAGGAGAGCAGATCCGCTACCGGACGTCATAAATCGAGCACGAGCTTGGGACACGCCGCCCGAGAGACACAGATCATCATCGTCTTTCCTTCGTCCCGTTCCTCGTCCGTCAGCAGGGAGTCGAAATGTTCCGGCGTTCCGGCAAGCACCTTCGTCTCACAGGTCCCGCACGTACCCTGCTCGCAGGAATACGGCGGCCGAACCCCGGCGCGTTCAACCGCCGCGAGAATGGTTTCGCCAGGCGATACAGTCACCGTGCCGCCTGTCCGGGCGAGCTCGACTTCGAAGAAAGAGTGGTCTGTCGAATCGGGTACCGCCTTCGCGACGAAGCGCTCCAGCCGCAGCGAGCCGGCCCGCCACCTCGCACACCGTTCCTCGACGGCGAGCAGCAAGGACTCGGGCCCACAGCAGTAAACGAGTACGTCATCAGCCGGCGTACCGAGCCACTCGTCCAGGTCGAGCCGGCCGCTCGCGTCCTCCGGGCAGATGACGACCCTGTCACCATACTTCTCCGCAAGCTCTTCGCTATAGGCCATCGACAGACGAGTGCGCCCGCCGTACAGCAGCCGCCAGTGGGCGCCGGCCTCTTCAGCCGAAGCGAGCATCGGCAGGATCGGGGTGATGCCGATCCCGCCGGCGATGAACAGGTAACGCGGCGAGGGCACCAGCGGAAAGTTGTTCCGCGGCCCCCGAACGCGCACGGAGGTGCCCTCGACCAGCCGATCGTGGACGTGCGCGGACCCGCCGCGGCCGTCGTGCTCGCGGAGCACCGCAACTCGCCACTCGTCGCGCGCGGGGCGCCCGCAGAGGGAATACTGCCGCACGAGCCCGTCATCGAGGAGAAGGTCCACGTGGCTACCGGCATCCCACGGGGGTAGCTCCTCTCCCGACCGGCTCGACAGGACCAGCTCGACGACCTCCTTGGCGATGACAGTCCGTTTCCGCACGACGAGGTCGAGTTCGGCCTCTCGCCGTGTCGTGTCCATCTGAGGCACGGTTCAACTCCCACATCGTTGTCGGTTCGGGAGGCCGACCGGCGAAGGCCGGCCTCCCGGCGCGACGGCGGTTCGATCAATCGGTGACGTTCGTCGGGACCAGCGTCTGCCAGGGAACCCCCTGGGCGATGATTCCCGACCCGGCGGTGAATTTGGCCCAGTCGACGGAACCGTCGAGGCCCTCGGGATCGCCGCCGGCCTCAACCCGGCGCGCCGCGTCGATCAGCAGGCGCCGCATTCGCACCACCGCGACGTCCGCCGCGACCAGGTGCTCCTTCGACCGATCGACGATGGGCTCCATCGAATCGGTCACCAGTGCGTCCTGGGGAATGAGGCCCGCCACCCCGGAGAACGAGGTACCGGCCACCATGGCCTGCCGATCCTGCGCGGGGCTCAGGACGTAGTCCGGCGCTTGCACATCCTCGAGGCTCCGCCACTTCAGCCATTCCGCCTTGTCGATCGGCTTCGCCGGGTCGCCCGTCACCACGTACGTGCACGTGTGCGTGTCATCGATCGGAACGTAGAGGAAGCCCAGGTTCATCGGGGGGATCAGCGCCTGGAACGGCATGATGAACGGCGTGACCCGAACGTAGGACTTGTCTGCGTCGGCACCCTTGAGTTTTCGGATCGCGGCGTAGTGGAAACCGAATTTCGTGTCCTCGACCTCGAGTACGGGAGCGTCGTCGGTCGTCGGGAAACGGTCCCGGCCGATACCGTCCGGGTCGTATTCGCCCGTCCTGGCGAGGGCGACCTCGGTCTGGTGGAGCAGGCCCACGTGGGATGAGTCGATCTCCCCTTCGACGCCCTGGATGAAGTTGCCCTTCTGCACCATCTTGGTCGTCGCGAGGTGTCCCGGCGGCACGTTCATCCAGACGTAACTCGGCGGCGGGGGCTGCTTGTCCGCCGGGCCCAGGTACACCCAGACGATCTGACCGGCCTCGTGCACCGGGTGCGCCGGGGCCCGCAGGCGGCTCCTGAACCGCGAGTCCGGCAGGTTCGGCGTCTCCTGGATCGACCCGTCCGCCCCGAACTTCCACCCGTGGTACAG
This sequence comes from Amycolatopsis sp. NPDC051903, assembly GCF_044452505.1. Lineage (NCBI taxonomy): Bacteria > Bacillati > Actinomycetota > Actinomycetes > Pseudonocardiales > Pseudonocardiaceae > Amycolatopsis > Amycolatopsis sp. NPDC051903. The sequence goes on from NZ_JBITBT010000039.1 coordinate 8,649, forward strand.
GCAGCGGATACCGCAGTCCTCCACGCGGCCGATCGCCAGCGAAGCGCCGCGGTGCATGCATTTCTCGTCCAGCACTCCGACGGTTCCGGCCGAATCGCGGAAGACGACGAAATCCTCGCCGACCAAGCGGAACTTCCGGGGATCTCCGTCCGGCTCGGCCACGTCGCTGGAGAGGCAGATCGGAAGCCAGTACCGCCGCAGCAGCGCACCCATCGGTGTGCCTGGCCCGATGCGGCAGAGATATGCGTTTTCCTCGGCGCTCAGCATTGCGACTCCTGTTCCGGTGTTCCCGCCCACGTGATGGCTGTCTTGTCGCCTTCGAGCGAGTGATCGACGACAACATCGAGGTCGAGCAGTACCAGCGGATTTCCCCGGGACACTTCGGCGCGTTTCACCCGCGCGACGGATTCGTACCCGGATGGACTGACGCGCAACTCCGACGGTTTCGTCCGCCCGTCCCGGTACCCGTTGAGGATCGCGACGCACGCACCATCCAGCAAATGGACGATCGATGTCATGAGGTTCCTTCCGTCACCACGGGATCGAACCTAGGGAACGCACGAGGACCCGACAATCGTTCTTTCGCCCAAGGCGTCGCTCAGTCATTCGACGTATCGTCTACGTCATCTGACGTAGGTGCGCGAACTTCGGCCGGCACCACACACCATCGTCATAGCCCTCGGCGAGCAATTTCTCGAAGACCGCGGCTACGGGCCTTGCCGCCCACGCTCAACTGCCGTGAGCCCCTGCGGCGAGCTTCGCCAGCAACTCCCGGCCCTTCTCCGCATTACGCGGCTCGCACAGGACGTCGTAACGGCCGGCAACGAGCTGGCTGGCCGAGGAGAAATCGCGGCGCCCGCGCGAGGCGGTATAGCCGAGCGCCGCGAACACCCCGCCGAACAGGGCCCCGGCGGCGAGGCCGACGACCATCGGTGCCGCGGTCGAGCCCGCGGTGTTGTCGAACAGGCCCAGCAGCAGGCCGACGAACAGCCCGAACCAGGCGCCGGACAGCGCACCGGTGCCCAGCACTTTGCCCCAGGTGAGCCTGCCGATGACACGCTCGACGAGCATGAGGTCGACGCCGACGATCGTCAGGTCCTGAACGGTGAACTCGTTGCCGACCAGGTACTCGACCGCGCGCTGTGCTTCTTCATAGGTGCCGTACGAGCCGATCGGCCACCCCGACGGTGGCGTCGGCAGGCTGGGCAGTCCCGGCGCTCGCCGTCCCGACGAGAGTGGATTGGTCACGATCATCACCTGTGCTTCGTTCGACTGCGCTGAGGGTCTTGACGGGTCGATTCCCTTTGCGACGCGTCGCGCGACCGTCTTACTTCCTTACTTCGCCTGAGCACGCGATCGGCCGTCGTAACCGGTCACGAGTCGTCGGCGCTGGCTCCTCGTGGTCGACGTGCGCAGAACTCAGCTCCACGGGTTGGATCGACTACCTGCCGCGGGTCGGTGGTGAGGCCATAACGGTGAACAACATCATCCAGCCAAGCGGGGTGGCCGAAGGTGAGCCCGTACGTGGCAGCCAGCTCCGCGATCGTGTCGGGCTCCGGCGTGCCCTCCGCCAGCAGTTCGGCGAGATCGTGGAAGTACTGCTCGAAGCCGCCGGGCGTGATGATCTCGATGATCCGGGCCGGCGTGGTGCCGGCGTTCCACATCGTGTGCATCTCCCCACGGGGTTTGGTGATGTACCCGCCAGGCCCGAGGACCGCCTCGCGGTCACCGGAACGAAAGCCCATCTCGCCTTCGAGCACGATCGAGTACTCGTCCTCCCGGCTGTGCTGGTGCGCCGGCACGATCGCGCCGACGTCAAACGGATGTTCCACGACCGAAACCGACCCATTGGTGTCGCGGCTCCACAGTTTGAACGCCACCCCGAACAGGCCCATTCGGACCGCCTCACCACCACCCGGCGGCACGACCGTCAATTTGGGCTCGCCTGGAACACTCACAGTGGACTCCGTTTCGACGAAAAATTTCCGTGCTTCCAACAATAGGTGCCCGAACATAGAGGGCGCAAAGTAGAAATGAGTGAATTACTCGTACGTGAGTCTTCCAACTTCTCTCGAATGCCGAGCGTCACCACTTGGTCTGCCGTCCACGTGGCCTGCCGCGGCTACCGGGTTCGACCGTTCGCGGAAACGCCGGCAACGGAGCCTCGCCTGCTTGTTACCCGCCATCAACTAGTGGCGCGGCCGTGAAGGCGTGAACATGGCGCCGGATGATATCCGCGACCTTTCGCGGATGCTCCACCTGGACCCAGTGCCCGGCGCACTCGATGCGGTGGAAGCTGATGTCCGGTCGCACCGCGCGGAGCTGCTCACGGGAGAGCGGCCGGGAGGAGTTCACATAGCACAGACGTGACGGACTTCGTCGAATCTCGTCAGATGCGTCGAAAATCACGGCGTCGCGCAGGAGCGCGGATCCCACCTCGGGATCGGTGGCGTCGACGGCCTCGTTGATCTCGTCGATGATCCTCGGCCCGGCCCGGTCGCCAAGGCCGGCGCGGTGGTGGTCTTTCACCGCGTTGCGAAAGCCGTCGCGATCGAGTGCGCTCACCAGCCGATCCGCCCAGCCACGGACGGCGTCACTGACGATGAGCGACGAATCGAGGAGAGTGAGAGTCTCGATCCCCGGTAAACGGTTCGTCAGGCGCAACGCCGTCGTCCCACCCGCGCTGTGGCCCACCAGCGCCACCCGAGTCAGCGCGAGGTCTTCGATGAGCTGCCCGAGCGCCTCGACCTGCGCCGACATACCACGGGCCCCCTGCCCCACCGGGGAGGCGCCGTGCCCGAGGAGATCAACCGAAACGACTCGCGAGTCGCTGCTCAGGTCGTCCGCAAGAGCGGCGTTTTGCGCCCGCCGGCCGCCGAGACCGTGGACGAGGACGATCGTCGTGTCCCCCTGAGACCCTTGTGCGGTGAAACTCAGCGGAGTCCGTGGTGTCATTGAGCAACACTCTCGTCATTGACCAGTCGAGTGTTAAATTGTTGATAGTCGATTCTCAATCGTCGAGAAAGCGCTAATCGACATGACTTGGACATCAGGGCTCCTGTTCGTATCGGTTGAACCGCGATGTGCGGGACGCCGCATTGCCGTCCGGCTGGACGGCGTCGATCCACCGTGCCGTCTTACCAACACCGGACACGAGTACAGGCAGTCGTGCACGTCTCGGTGATCGATCGGCCTACCTTGATATCTGCGAGTCACGCGTGAAGTCGATCTTGCTATGGGACAAGATGGCCCAGGTGCGGCCGTACTACAACGAGCACACGAAGAAGACCGACCGCGAGATCCCCGTGGTGGTGCTCGAACGGATGTGACCGCGAGGAAAGCGCGGCCCGTCGGCCGCCGATCGGCAAGCCCGTCAGGAGTTCAGCGACGTCGTCCACGCTGTGATCAACTCGGCAGGTCTCGCCGGCCCGGTGGAGACCAACGGCCGCGAAACGCCGCCCGTCCCGCATCGCAGTGCTGCGTGGGATCGCCCGCTGGTACACCCACAAGCACGTCGGCCGAAACGCTGCCGCGCCGGGCGGGTTTCCGGCGCTGACGTGCCGACCGGCAGGATGTCGCCTGCCCGAGGGCACCGTGCCCGGGGTGGTGGGTGTCCCCGGTGACCCGAGATTTCGGCGGGTCGCCGGGGACCTGTTATTCGTCGTCCTCGGGCGGATTGAGCCGGCCGCCAGATCTCTCGGTCGCCCTTCGGCATCGGCGTCGTCGAGCACGGCCGGCCTCTCCGGGTCGCCGGGTTCGCTACCCGCGCGAAGTCGCGCCAGCAGAACTCGTCATCAACCACGGGTCGGGCGCCGTCATCCCGGACCATCGGGATGGGCGAGGTCGTAAGCGCGGGAGACCTTCTGGGGGACCACCATCCGCCACGCGTCCACGACGAACTCGCGGGCCTCAGCCGGGTCCAGCGCAGCCAGTTCCGCGTGGACCCAGTTGAACCGCATGTCCGACTCCGACGGCAGCCGGAACTTCCCCGGCTCGCCGGCGACGAGCGCGGCACGCTCCTCCTTCGGGAACGCGAAGCCCATCACCGCCTCGTCGAGGGAGAACGCCACATAGACGATCTGCTTGACCCGGAACTTCAGCCGGCCCCGCACATAAACCGGATACGAGCGCTCGAGCTCCGAGCCCAAGGCACGAACATCCTCGATCACCGCCATGACCCACCTCCTCACCCGAACACGAAGACTGCCAGGACGCGCCCAGCGCGCGGGACGCCGGTCGTCCTGGCGCCACCAACCCGTGCTTGCCGCCGAAGTTGAGCGATCGGCTGGCGACCTTCACCTCCCCCACGAACGCGTCGAGCCCGACCGCGACGCCGCGCGCACAGCAGAGGCACTGACCCGGCGGTGAGCATTCACGCACGCGGCCGTGGGCTGGTCTCGTTGGTCGTAAAAGAAGTTACTTGTGAACCCCGAGGTATTCGCGCTTTGGCTGCACGCCGCCAGGTCGCCTTCGGTCGGACCTGTTTGTAGTGATGGCGCAGGACCGCATCGGCCAAAGCAGTGCCGCGACGACCGGTTCAGTCGCGCCGGTGCCGTCCCGTGCGGAAGAGCTGCCGCGGCGGACGGACGGGCCGGCCCTCGGCCAGGTGCCGGGGCACGCCGGGATCGGTCAGCTCGCCGATGAGATCGGCGACCGCCACGAATCGGGTCGTTGCGGGCTCCGGCGACCCGGCGTCCACGAGCGGAACCCACGCGCTCCCCGGATCGTCGGCGTCCACGCAGGACCCCGCGACCACGCCGGTGCGGACCACCACCCCCTCGCCGTCTGCCTCTCGTTCGAGGTAGGCCAGGTGCCGTCCCACCGGGTAGTCCACCGCTCTCGCCTTGACCGCGGCCCGCATTTCGACGTCGTCGGCCATCGCCGCCCCTCCTGATGAACTCCGGGAGAACGACCGCCGGGTCCGGGGCGGCACAAGACTCGGCAGGCGACTCTACCGGGAAACCCGGCAAAAGCACCTCGATTCCCCCGAACAGCGGACAGACCACCGTCCGAAGTAGAGGGTGTCCGACACCGGAATCCCGAGCAGGCGGGCCCGGCCACCGGCGGATCGCCGAACGCTCCCGCGCCGAAACCGGCGAATCCACTGTGGCAGGCCGATCGCACGACAGGACCACCCGGATCCGTCTCGTCGCGGCTTCGGGCGTCAGCCGGCGGGTGGTGCGGCGTCGAGGATGTCGGTGGCGCGGACCAGGTTCACGGGCGCGTCGGGCGCCGTGTCACGTTGCCGGACCGGCACCCACGTGGTGCTGGTGTGCTCGTCGCGCAGGCTGCGGCCCGCGATCGTGCCGGTGCGCTCCTGCCACTCGGGAAACGCTCCGGCCCGGCGCCCACCAGCCGGGCCGCGAACGCGGCAGAGGTAGCGCACCTGCCACCCCGGCGGGTAACCACCAGCGTGCCGGGTGGGCCAGTCGGCCTTCGGATCGCTGCTCTCCGGGCCTCGGCAAGCCCGATCGTCTACCGGCTGATCGTGCGGACCGTCGTCCATCGCCACGACTCGTCACCCCGATCGCATGCGGGATTCACCGAACGACCGCCGCGGTCCAGGGCGGAAGTGAACAGCGTACACTCGCTCCCGACCTGCGGTCGTTCCTCCGCTCGGGTGTTCTCGGGCGCCAGTTGGGTACTGACAAGCCGCGGGCGTTGTGCCGCAGGCTGCTGACGGCCGCGAGGCGCCAGTATCGTCTCCGGCGTGACTGCTCGAACCGCCGACCGCGGTGCCCGGACGACAGGACTCGACCTGCACCTCGGGCACATCAGCGGCACCGTTCGCGCCGGCCTCATGGACGCGTTCCGGGAAGCGATTCGCGCCGACCGGCTGGCGCCCGGGACACGCCTTCCCTCGAGCCGGGTGCTGGCCGCGGACCTCGGCATCGGTCGCAACACCGTCGTGCGCGTGTACTCCGAGCTGATCAGTGAAGGATGGCTCACCGCGCTGCGGGGTTCCGGTACCGAAGTGTCGCAACGCGCGACGGAACTCACGGGCCGACGGACGCGACGACAGCCGGCCAGACCGCGCTCGCAACCGGTGCACGATCTTCGGCCCGGGTACCCGGACCTCTCGTCGTTCCCGCGGGAGGAGTGGATTCGGGCGGTGAAGAGGACGATCAGCACTGCACCGTTCGAGGCCTTCGGGTACACCGATCCGCACGGCCGCAGTGAGCTGCGCGAGACCCTCGCCCGTTATCTGGCCCGTGCCCGCGGGCTGCGTGCGCGGGCGGACAACGTCATCGTGTGCAGCGGGGCCGCCGAAGGCCTGCGGCTCGTCGTCGCCGGACTGGCGAAAGCCGGGGTGACGAAAGTGGCGGTCGAGGAGTTCGGCCTCCAGACCCAGCGCCAGGCATTGCTGAAGGCCGGGCTCGAAGCCGTCCCGATCCCGGTTGACAGCGACGGTGCGGACATCTCGCTGCTCGACCGCTCGCCCGGCCTGGGGGCGGTTCTGCTGACGCCGTCGCACCAGTTCCCCCTCGGCGTGGCACTGCACTCCGACCGGCGAGCGGCGGTCGTCGACTGGGCACGACGGCGGGGAACCCTGATCATCGAAGACGATTACGACGGCGAGTTCCGCTACGACCGCTCTCCCGTCGGCGCTCTGCAGGGACTCGACCACGACCACGTGATCTACCTGGGAACCGCCAGCAAGTCGCTGGCACCGGGGCTGCGCCTCGGCTGGCTCGTCCTCCCCGACCACCTGGTGGAGGTGATCAGCTCGCAGAAAGGGGAAACCGAGGAGACCGCCGGGTTCGTCAACCAGTTGGCGATGACCGACTTCATCGAGTCGGGAGCCTACGATCGGCACATCCGCGCGATGCGCGCACACTACCGCCGGCGACGTCAGCAGCTGGTCGAAACGATCAGGCAGCACTCGCCGGGCACGCAGGAGGCCGGGATGCCCGCAGGACTGCACGTCGTCCTCGAACAACCCGCCCGAAACGGGAGCGAGCTCGCCCGCCGAGCTGCCCGCGAACACCTGGCGGTCGAGCCCCTCGACCTCTTCCGGCACCCGGAATCCACATCGGACCGCGACGGCGTGGTCATCGGGTTCGCAGCACCTTCCCCCAGCGGATGGTCAGGCGCACTCGACGCGCTGGTTCGCGCCCTCCGGTGACCGCCCCCACCCGAGTGGTCCCCGTTTCCCACCGTCAAGTGGCCCCAGGTTCCCGGCCGAAACGCGGCTAGCCTCGCGGACATGTTGGCTGCCGGAAACACCAAGGTCTCCGACCTGCTCTGCGTCACCCCGCCGCCCATCCCCGAGGGTGCACACGCGATGACCCAGCTCGTCGAGCTGCCCCCGGCCGACGCCGGCCTGCAGCCTCACCGCCACAGCGGGCCGGTCTTCGGTTACGTCCTCGAAGGCAAGATCCTCTTCGAGCTCGAAGGCGAAGCTCCACGCGAGATCGCCGCCGGCGAAGCGTTCTGGGAGCCCGGCGGTGACGTCGTGCACTACCAGGTCGCGAACCTGGAGCCGACGACCTGGAGCCGGTTCCTGGCGGTGTGCATCTGCGCCCCTGACGTCGACATGATCACCATGCTGGAACCCGAAGAGATCGTGGCGCGCGATCACCTCCGGCACCCCAGCGCCCGCCAGTACTCGAGTTGAACCGGTCAGCGCCACAGCACACCCCCGACGCTGCCCGCACACGACAAGGACCCGACATGAAAGCCATCACCGTCCAGGACCGTGCCGCCGGTCTCGGTGGGTTGACCCTGACCGATCGTCCGCACCCGCACGCCGCGGAGAACGACGTCATCGTGCGGGTGCACGCGGCCGGCTTCACCCCTGGCGAACTCGACTGGCCGGGCACGTGGACGGATCGAGCCGGTCGTGATCGGACCCCGAGCGTGCCCGGGCACGAGTTGTCCGGCGTCGTGACGGAGCTCGGCTACGGCACCACCGGCCTCACGGTCGGACAGCGCGTCTTCGGGCTCGCCGACTGGACGCGAGACGGATCGCTCGCCGAGTTCACGGCCGTGGAGGCCCGCAATCTCGCGCCCCTCCCGGCGGACCTCGACCACACCGTCGGTGCGGCCCTGTCGATTTCCGGCCTGACCGCCTGGCAGGCGTTGTTCGACCACGGCCGCCTCGCGCCCGGCCAGACGGTCTTGATCCACGGCGCCGCGGGCGGCGTCGGATCGATCGCCGTGCAGCTCGCGCGTGCCGCGGGGGCGAGGGTGATCGGCACCGGCCGCGGCGGCAATCGCGAGGTCGCACTCGACCTCGGCGTCGACACCTTCGTCGATCTGCAAGCCGAACGGCTGGAAGAAGCCGGCGAAGTCGATGTGGTCCTGGACGTGTTCGGCGGAGAGGTTCTCGAACGCTCGACCGGGTTGGTTCGTGCCGGCGGCACCCTCGTCACCATCGCCGAACCGCCGACGGCCAAGCCCCGTGACGGCCGGGCGATCTTCTTCGTCGTCGAACCGGACCGAGCGCGGCTGGCCGCGTTGGCGGAGCTCGTCCGCGAGGGAAGCCTGCGCATCCTGGTCGGATCGAAGCACCCGTTGGCGGACGCACCGGTGGCGTTGGCATCGGGACGCCGCGGCGGCGGGAAGACGATCATCGTGGTCAACGGATATTGAGGCCGTCGGCGACACAGCAGCCGGGTGGTTCGCCGGCCGGGCTCAGGCGCCGCGGGCCGGCCGGCGAACCTCCCGGCCTGACGCGGCCGTGGTCGTCAGCCTGGGGCTGCGGCGAGTTCCGCCGGCTCGGGCGTGATGCCCGGTCTGCCCGAGGGGTGGATGCTGCTCTTCCCGCCGCGCAACGAGCGTGCGATGGCGCTTGCGATCGATCATCGAGGCCGCCGTCTCTCGACCGGCGAGGCAGGCACGCCGATGCGGCCGCGTGCCACGCGGCGGTGACGATCTACCGCCCGCGGGTCCGCCCCCTACATCTGCCGACCAGTTCTCGCTGCCGCCACCAAGGTCCACCGTGGACGGATGGTCAGACGAGTGCTTCGATCCGCACCGCAGCGCCCGAAGGGTCCACGCGAGCGAGCCAGGAGGCAGGCAGCAGCGCCGGGCGGGACGGGACGAACTGCGGAAGCCGACCCTGCCACAGGACCCGGCCGTCCTGACTGACCCGCACCCGTGGCAGGCGGGCGAATACGTTCGGCCGAAGGATCACCCGGCCGCGCGCCGGGAGGTCCGCCGACGATGAGATGCGCTGCGGACTGGTCCAAGCCAGCGGGCCGTCGACTTCGATCGGGACCCCCGCGGCGGCCGCCGACGCCGCGCGACCGGCCAGCCACCGCGCGATCGAGCGGCCGGCGTGCCGGCCGGACAGCGCCGCGACGTCTGCGGTCTCGACCGGGTGGCACAGGTTGCCGGCTGCGAAAAGCCCCGGCGCGCTGGTGGCCCCGGTCGCGTCGATCACCGGCCCGAGGGTCCGCGGGTCCATCCCGACGCCCGCCGTCCGGGCGAGCTCGTGGTCCGGCACCCAGTCGCCGGTGAACACGACGGTGTCACAGGCCTCGGTCCACCGGTGCCCGTCGGCGACGCGCTCCAACTCGACCTCCTCCGGCCGCGGCTTGCCCCGCACCGCGACGACCCGGGTGCCCGTCAGCACCGGGACGCGGAACATCCACCGCGCACCGAGGTGGAACGGCACGTAGCTCTGGTGCCGCGGCAGCTCAGTGGTCAGCGCGGCGACCTCGACCCCGGCGTGCCGCAACGTCATCATCGCGGAGAAGCCGACGTGCTCGGCACCCACCACGATGGCGCGCCGTCCGACCGGCCGGCCGTGGAGGTACACGGTCTGCTGCAACTGCCCGGTGGTGTACACGCCCTGGCCCCGGTCGCCGGGTACCCAGCGCGCCGGGCGCGGGCGCTCCCGGGCGCCGGTCGCCATCAGCACCGCAGAGGCGTGCACGACCGACAGCCCGTCCGGCGCTGTCACCTCCAGTCCGCCGTCGCCGGACCAACCGGTGACCATCGTCGTGGTGCGCACGGTGACTCCGGCCGCCGCGGCCAGCGCGGCGTGCCGCCGGGCGTAGGCCGGCCCGGTCATGATCCGCCGGAAGTCCCGCAGGCCGTAACCGGTGTGCGCGGAATGCCGCGGAATCCCGCCTGCGACGGCTTCCCTCTCCAGCACCTCGACCCGCTCCACCCCAGCCTGGCGCAACGCGACCGCCGCGGCGAGCCCGGCCGGCCCACCGCCGATCACGGCGACGTCGGCATCGTGCCTGACCCGCTCGTTCACTTCGCGGCCTCCGCCTTCACGGGCACATCTGCGCCCTCGTCGACCATGCGCGAAACCACCGCGCCACAGTAGAAGCCCTGACACCGGCCCATTCCGGCCCGAGTGCGGCGTCGCAGTCCCTCCACAGTGGATGGCACAATTTCGCTGCGCAGGGCATCGCGGATCTCACCGCGGCTGACGCGTTCGCAGAAGCAGACGATCTCGCCGTAGGCGGGATCCTTCGCGATCAACTCGGCGTCCGCGGCCGGCCGTACGTCCACCTGGCCGAGGTACGGCAGCTGTGGCGGGACGACGTCCGCACGCGGCCCCGGCAGCACCTCACCCGGCCAATCCGCCAGCTCCGCCGCGACGTACTCGGCGATCGCGAGCGACGAGGTGAGCCCCGTCGACCGGATCCCACCCACGCACACGTACCGCTGATCGCGGTGGAACGAGATCTGGTAGTCGCTGAACTCCGTCGCCGCCCGCAGGCCGGCGTAGATGGTGGTGACCTCCTCGCGCAGCAGCGCTGGGACGATCCGGTTTCCCTTCTCCCGCAACATGGCCAGTCCGTCCTCCGTGGACTCGGTGGCCGACCGGTCGGTGAGGTCCTCCGCAGTGGGGCCGAGCATCACGTTGCCGTAGACGGTCGGGCTCACCAGCACGCCCTTGCCCATCTTCGTCGGTACCGGCAGCAGGATGTGGTTCACCAGCGACCGCGCCAGCTTGTCGAACACGATGAGCTGGCCCCGCCGGGGGGTGATCGTGAACGAGTCGTGCCCGAACATCGCGTGCACGTGATCGCTGCCGAGGCCGGCGGCGTTGATCACGTACCGGGCCCGGACCGGTCCCCGGCCGGTGTGCAGCACCGTGTGGTCCGGCGCCGGCACGGCGCCGGTCACGGTACGGCCGAGCAGCAGTTCCGCACCGTGGCGCACCGCCTCCGTCGCGAACGCCAGCGTGGTCGTCCACGGGCAGATGATGGACTCCCCCGGCACCTCCAGGGCACCCAACGCGCCCGGGCCGAGGTGGGGCTCGCGCCGGGCCAGCTCAGCGGGATCCAGCACCCGGGTCTCGTGGTACCCGTTGGCCGCGGCCTTCTCAGCCAGCCCCGGCAGTGCCGCCAGCTGCTCGTCGTCCCAAGCGACCAGCAGGGCGCCCAGCGGCTCGACCGGGATACCCGCCTTGGCGGCGTAGTCGGACAGCAGCCGGTACCCCCGAGCGACGAGCCGCGACTCGGTGGTGCCGGGCGCCGCGTCGAAGCCGGTGTGCAGGATCGCGGTGTTGGCCTTGCTGGTCACGTCCCCGACGTCGGAGCGCGCGTCCACCAGCGCTACGGACCGGCCTCGCAGGGTGAACTCGCGCGCCAGCGCGGAGCCGACCACACCGGCTCCGATCACGGCCAGGTCGTACTCGGGCACTGGCATCAGGAATCAGCCCTTCCGGGAAACGCGCGGCCTTCGCCGCTGAACTGCCGGGTCGCCGCCAGCGCGGACCGCCAGCGGCCCAACTGCTCGGCGGCCCAGGCGGGCGGGCGGCTCGGCTCGACGACCGTGCTCGGCCGTGGGTCGGGCAACGCGCGGCCGGTGGCACCGCGCAGCGCCAAGTCGGCGACGCCGAGCGCGGTCGCGTGCGGGGCGGCAGCCACCTCCACCGGCGCTTGCAGCAGGTCGGCCTGCAGCTGCACCAGGGTCCGCGACCGGGTGAGCCCGCCGTCGAGCCGAAGCCTGGGCGCCGTGCCGCCGAGGTCCGCCGCCGCGGCATCGACGAGGTCCACGATTTGCGCGGCGATCCCCACGCAGACCGCGCGGGCGAGGTGCGCCCGAGTCGCCGCCAGGTTCAGTCCCAGGAAGCCGCCGGTCGCACCCGGCTGCCAGTGCGGCGCGGCCAGCCCGGCGAGCGACGGCACGAAAACCACCCCGGCCGTGTCGCTCACCGTGGACGCCAGCTCGTCGAGCTCGCCGGCCGGGCCGAGCAGGCCGACGTCGCGCAGCCAGGACACTGCCTTGCCCACGGTGTACACCTGCCCGTCGAGGCACCAGCGCCGCTGTCCGGCGATCTGCCACGCGACCGACGGGGTCAGCCCGGCGTCGCTGCGCTGCGGCCGGTCACCGGTGTTGACGAGCAGGAAGGCTCCGGTGCCGTAGGTGCACTTCGCCTCGCCCCGTTCCCGGCAGCGCTGCGCCCAGAGCGCGGCCTGCTGGTCCACGATCACTCCGGCGACCGGAGCCTCGGTACCGAACGCGCTGGTGGTGCCGACCACTTCGTCGTTGCCGGCCAGCCGCGGCCGGCGCTCGGTCAGCCCGAACAGCTCCCAGGCCTCGTCCGACCAGGTGCCGGACTCGAGGTCGAGCACCATGCTGCGCGACGCGGTCGCGACGTCGGTGACGAACTCGCCGGTGAGCCGGTGCAGCAGCCACGTGTCGGTGGTGGTGACCACTCCCCCGGCTCCGACGCGCTCCCGCAGCCAGCGCATCTTCGGCGCGGAGAAGTACGGGTCGAGCGGCAGGCCGCTGATCTCGCCGAGCCGGGCGGCGACGTCGCGCAGGGACTCGCACACCTCGACGGCCCGGCGGTCCTGCCACACCACACACTGCGAGAGGGCTTCTCCCGTCGCGGGGTCCCACGCCAGCACTGTCTCGCCCTGGTTGGCCAGCCCGACGACCCCGGCGCCGACCCCGGCCGCCGCGACGGCCGCGCGACCGGCATCGAGAACCGACGCCAGCAGCTCGCCCGGATCGACCTCCACCGCCCCCGGTTCGGGCGTCCGCACGCACAGCGGCCGGTCGACCTCCGCCAGCACGGTGCCGTCCTCGGCGACCACGAGGGCTTTGGTCGCCGAGGTGCCCTGGTCGATGGCCAGCACAGCGGAGGTCATGAGGCCGCGTCCTCGGTTCCGGCCACGGGCGGCTGCACGACGGTCAGGCCCGCGTCGCGCAGCTGCGCGACCATCTCGGGGTCCGCGGCCGAGTCGGTGATCAGTGCCGTGATGCGGTCGAGCCCGCAGACCTTGCGCAGCGCGACGTGCCCGAGCTTGCTTCCGTCCGCCAGCACGTAGACCTCGGCCGCGTTGCTGATCATCCGGTGCCGGACAGCGATCTCGTCGAGGTGGTAGTCGGTGAGCCCGCCGGTCACGTGGACCCCGCCGGAGCCCAGGAACGCCTTGTCGGCGAAGAAGTTGCTCACCTGGTCCTCGGCGTCGGGCCCCGAGGACGTCAGCTCGTCGTGCCGGACGCGGCCGCCCACGAGGTGAAGGTTCACCGCGTCCCGGCCGGCCATCGCCAGGACCGCGCCGAGGTTGTTGGTGACCACGCGGCCGCGGAACGAATCGGGCAGAGCGCGGGCGGCGGCGAGCACGGTGGTGCCCACGTCGAGGAACACCGTGTCGTCGTCACCGACGATCGAGGCGACCACCTCGGCGATCTCCGCCTTGGCCTCGCGCTCGATGTTCTCGCGCTCCACGCGGCCGGGCTCGGCGCTGCGGGACAGGTTCTTGGCCTTGGCCGCACCCCCGTAGACGCGGCGGATGGCACCTTCGCGTTCCAGTAGCACGAGATCGCGCCGGATGGTCTCCGGCGACACGTCGAGCTGGACCGCCATGTCCGCGGGCCGGAGCACCTCGCTGCTGTTCAACAGCACCAGGATCCGCCTGCGGCGTTCGTCGGGAAGCACGTTTCCCCCTACCTTTCTCAACTGCACGAGCGAGCCAAGCCGATCACGTTCTCCGGAGCACCCGGCGCAGGGCGCCGGCCCGCTGCCCGAGCTCGTCCAGACCGGCCGCGACCACGAGAGCCGCGCCGGTCGCGATGGCCTGTGCGAAGTACGGCACGTTCATCAAGGTCATACCGTTGTTGAGCACGCCGAGGAAGACCACCCCGAGCAGGACGCCGAGCATCGTCCCCCGGCCGCCGCTGAACGCGACCCCGCCCAGCAGTACGGCGGTGAGCACCTGCAGCTCGAAGTTGGCACCGAGTGTGCTCGGCGGGGCGGAGTCGAGCCGCGCCGCGAAGAGCACCCCGCCGAGGCCGGCGGCGAGGCCGGTGACCACGAACACCAGCAGCGGCAACCGTTTTGTCGCAACCCCGGACAGGAACGCCGCCTCCGGGTTGACTCCGATCGCGTAGACCTGGCGGCCGGCGGGCGTGCCGTAGAGGAACAGCGCGCCGAGCGCGAACACGATGAACGCGATCCACACCGGGACGGGGATACCGGCGTAGAGACCACGGCCCAGCAGCGACATCCCCGAGCCGAAGTCGGCCGGCGGGTCCGAGCGCAGGAACTGCGCGATCCCCCGGTACAGCTGCAGGGTACCGAGCGTGACGATGATCGGGCTGAGCCGGGTGTAGGACACGAGCACCCCGTTGACCAGACCGCCCACGGCGCCGACCACGAGCCCGGCGAGCACGGCCAGCCCCCAGTTCAGGTGGTGGTCGACGATGAGCAGCCCGGTGACCACCCCGGACAACCCGACCGCCGATCCCACCGAGAGGTCCACGTAGCCCATGATCACGAGCACCGCCTGCGGCACCGCGACGATGAGCAGCACTGCGCCCGACAGCGCGATGTTCTTGATGTTCCCCACGGTGAGGAACAGGTCCGACCGGCTGGTGAAGAAGCCGATCAACACGAGCAGGCCGATCAGCAGTGCCGACCGCAGGACGAGCTCCAGCACCGGCGTACGCCGGGTGGTGCTCACCTCCGGGTTGGCGGTTGCCGTCGTCATGGGCGTACCTCCGGGAGGGTGACTGCGGCGTCGTCGGGCAGGTCAGTGGTGACACCGGTGAACTGGTGGGCTTCGGCGAGCAAGGCGGATTCGGTGATGTCCTCGCCGATCAGCTCGGTGGTCAGCCGCCCGCGGTCCATCACGACCGCGCGGTGTGCGAGCACGGCGACCTCCTGGGCATCCGAAGAAGCGAAGACCACCGCGAGACCGCGGGCGGCCAGCTCCCGGCACACCTGGTAGATCTGCCGCCGGGCCCCGACGTCGACTCCCTGCGTCGGCTCGTCGAGCAGCAGCACACCGAGTTCCCCGGCCCGCGCGAGCCAGCGTCCGAGAACGAGCTTCTGCTGGTTCCCGCCGGAGAACTGGCCACCCTTGCGGCCGCCGTCGGGCGGCTGAAGGTCGACCTGCCGGGCGGTCTCGGCGAACAGTCGCCGCTCACCACCGGGCCGGCGCAGACCAAGCCGCGCGAGCCGCCGGTACGACGGGAGCAGCAGGTTGTCCGCCGCGTTGCGGGTCGGCCACAGCGCCTGGCGGAGCCGATCCGACGGGACGAGCGCGATTCCGCGCCGCACCGCGCCCGCCGGGGTGCGCGGCGCCGACAGCTCGTCGTCGACCTCAGCGGTGCCGCGGGCGGCCCGGTAGCGGCCGGCGAGCGTCTCCAAAAGCGACGTGCGGCCGGAGCCGAGAACACCGTAGAGCCCGAGGATCTCGCCGGAGCGCACGTCGAGATCGATCGGCCCGAACCGCAGCCCGGCCAGGCCCCGCAGCCGCAGCCGGACCGGGCCGAGGTCGGCGGGCTCGGCCGGTGCCGTCGGCGCGCCGGTGCCGCCGGAGATCACCTCGACGATCCGCTCGGGTGCCACATCGGCGACCTTCTCGCGCAGGGCGAGGACGCCGTCGCGAAGGACCGTGACCCGGTCGGCGATGCGGAAGACCTCGCCGAGGCGGTGCGTGGTGTAGACGATGCGCGCCCCGCCGCTCTTCATCTTGGCGATCTCGGCGAAGAGGCGTTCGGTTTCGCTCTCCGACAGCGACGCCGTGGGCTCGTCGAGGATCAGCACCCGCACGTCGGTGCGGTGCCACGCCTTCGCTATCTCCAGAAGCTGTTTGGTGCCCATCGGCAGCCCGCCGACCTTCGTCCCCGGCGCCACGTCGAGGCCGAACCGGTCGAGCAACTCGGCGGTGACCCGCCGCTGGCCGGCCCGGTCGAGGACCCCGGCGACGGTCTTCTCCTGGCCGAGGAACAGGTTGTCGCTCACCGACAGCACGTCGATCAGCGAGAGGTGCTGGTGGATGGTGGCGATGCCGGCGGCGAAGGCCCGGTGCGGGGTGAGCTGGCCCAGCGGCTCGCCGTCGAGCGCCAGCTCACCCGCGTCCGGGGTCACCACTCCGCCGATGCACTTGATCAAGGTGGACTTGCCGGCGCCGTTGGGGCCGAGCAGCGCGTGCACCTCGCCGGGGGCGATGTCGAGATCGACCCCCTTGAGGACGGTGGCCGCGCCGTATCCCTTGACCAGGCCTCGAATGGTGAGCGTCATCGGGTTCCTCAGCTGTAGTCGCTCAGGTAGTCCTTGAGCGAGGGGGTGCTCGAGGTGAGCGCGACCGGCGGGACGTTCACGCCCTTGTTCGGCTTGCCCTCCAACAGGTCCGCCGCCACGTCGGTGACCGCGAAGCCGATGTCCCGGATGCGCACGGCGACCGAGACCCGGTAGATCCCGCCCTGCGCCACCGCTTGGAGGCCTTCCTTCGACCCGTCCTGGCCGCCGATGAAGATGCCCGGGTCTTTCGGGTTCTTGCCCGCGTTGAGGAACGCCTGCTGCGCGCCGAGGGCGACGTCGTCGTCGTAGCCGAGCACCATGTTGAGGTCCGGGTGCGCCTGCAGGACCGTGCGGGCGATCTGCTCGCCGTCCGCGCGAGTACCGGCCTTCTGCGTGGAGACGATCTCGACGTTGCCACCCGCGGCGAAAGCCGCCTTCAGCCCATCGTCGCGCTGCGCACCCACCGCGAGGTCCCGGTTGTTGAGCACGAGCACCTTCACCGGTCCCTGGTGCTGCTTGGCCCACTCGGTCGCCGTCTTGCCGAGCGCCTGACCGCTTTCGAGGCCGCTGAACAGCACCGAGGCGTCCTGGTTCTTCAGCGGCGAGGCGTAGGAAACGAACACCGTGCAGTTGCTCCGCGCCTGCTGCGCGAGCGGTTCCATCGACGCCGGCTCGAGCGGGTAGGACACGATCGCCGGGATCTTCTGCGTCACCCAGGTCTGCACGTTCTGGGTCTGCTTCTGCAGGTCCTCGTCGTCGGCGGTGTACTTCATCTGGTACCCGCGCGCGGTGGCGCGCTGCTCGGCGAACCGCTTGAGGTCGCCGTACACCGACAGCGACGTCAACGGGTAGTCGAAGCCGATCACTTTGTCGGTGGAGCGCTTGCAGGACTGGCCGCCGGCCGCCGAGCCGTTGTCGGCGGTGATGCCGCCGCAGGCGGCCAGCGACAGGGTCAGCACGGCCGCCGCGCTGGCGCCGGCCAGCCGGCGGAATAGGACGGGCTGTTTCATGGGAGTTCTCCCTGCAGTCGGGATTCCGGTGGGGACCGTTGGTCAGACGCGGGCGACGAAGTTGCCGAGCACGTTGTGCAGCAGCCGCGAAACGTTGTTGTCGTAGCCGTTCCACGGCAGGCAGCCGGTGAAGCAGATCGAGCCGACGGAGAAGACCGCACCGCCGCCCGGGCGCTCGACGAGCACCATGTCCGAGCGGACGAGATCGGACTCGCTGCCGCCGAGCCCGGGGGCGAGCATCAGCACGTCCTCGACGGCGAGCTGGTAGAAATCGCTGTGGCGCTGGGAAGTGGCCAGCACAGCCGTGTTCGGCGGGCTGCCCAGCGCGAAGTCGCAGCGGTCGAGTTCGTCGCCGCTCGCGCCGTTCATGATCAGGCCGAAGTCACCGATGAGATTCTCCTCGATGCCTTCGAAAACCCAGGCCCATTCGGGCTCGTGGGACAACGGGGTGCGCTCGAACGCCGGGGCCTTTTCGTCCCAGCCCTGGCTGCACATCCCGACGCCGGCGAGCTTGTTGGGCGACCGGCCGCGCCAGCGCCACAGCCCGCCCGGCTCGCCGGTGGTCGAGTGGCGGCCTTCCCCCGGCTGGATCTCCCAGGTGCGGATCCCGCCCGAGCGACGCACCTCCAGCACGGCCGGCTGGTGCGGGTCCTGCGAGGTGACCCAGTAGAACCCGTTGCCACCCAGGTACATCAGGCAGTGTCCGGTGTCGACGTGCCGCTGCAGCGCGTCGAGCATCGCCCCGCTGTAGTACTCGGGGTGCGAGCCGGTGAGCACCACCTGGTAACCGTCCAGCGCGTGCTCGGGGTCGGCGTGCAGGTCGTGGTCGCTGAGCACGTCGTGCTCGATGCCGCTTCGGACGAGCCAGTGCTCGAGGTAGAGGTCGGCACCCAAGCTGCGCGGCGCGTTCTGCAGCCACATGCGGTAGTCCGGGCGCAGGTTGAGGATCGGCCGCAACGCGCTCGTGTAGCAGATTCCGGAGCCGTCGCTGTGCAGGTCGTAGAGGCTGGAGCCGAACTCCGGGTGCTCGGCGAGCGCGACGTCGTGCGCTCCTGGCGTGATCGGGTGGTCGGTGATGCCGGCCGCCTCGTAGTCGAGCCGGTGCTGGAGGCGTTCGTTGGCGTAGGCCAGGTAGGTGAAGGTCGGGATCAGGTAGGCGACCTTCGAACGGGGCGCGCCGCTCGCCGGCGCCACCACGACCGGGATGTGGTCGGTCTCGTCGCCGTCGCGGGTGGTTCCGCGCAGCCGCACGGCGTAGATGCCGCTCGGCAGATCGGCCGGCAACTCCACGCGAGCCGTCTCGGGCCAGCCGGCATCGATCAGGTCGTCGTCGTGGAAGTGGATCGCGGCGTACTGCTCCGGCGCGGCGGTGCAGTCCTGCACCTCGCCGGTCCAGGTGTGCCCCGTCATCGCGCGGGCCGGTTTGTTCACCAGCCGCCCGTGCCGGCCGCGGCCCGAGACGTCCTCGGCGGCGTCCGTGGCGAAACCGCGCTCGAACGCCCACTCGGCGAGCAGGTCGGCACCGGAGGACACCACCGGACGTTCGACCTTGCCGTTGAAGACGGCACCGGGGAAGTATCGGGTGCCCTCCGCCGGGCAGCGCAGCGCCGCGACCACCACGCCGCTCGCGGCCGAAAGGTCCACTTCGGACTCCCCGCTCACGCGGACCGGCGTTTCGTCGCCGGGGAACGGCTCCAGCGGCACGATTTCCAGTGACACGCCGCCGGTGCCGACCTCGGCGGACACGCGGTACCAGCGCCGGTTCGCCAGTGGCCGGGCGGCCTCGACCGGCACCGCACCGTCACCGGTGGACAGCCGAAGGCGGCCGGTTTCGCCGAGTGCCACCGCGACGACGGGCTCACCGCGCGCGTCCACCACGGTCAGCACACCCTGTTCACGGCCGGCGTCCACAGTGGTCGGCCAGATCACCGCACCGAGACTCAGCCGCGTGGTGCCCGCCGGGACGACGTCGTCCGCTCGCAGACAGGAACCGACCGGTGTTACCTGCTCGGCCGCGACTACGACCTGACTGGGAACGGAAGCCACGTCGGTGCTGAGGAAGCCGGGACCGAGCGGGTTCGTGTCGCCGTGCAGGAGCCGGACGAGATCGACCGTGACCTTCCCGCCGTCACCGCTGATCCGGACCGGGAGCGTCTCCCCCGGCCGGGCGGACAGCTGGTCCAGGTAACCGATCAACCTCATGAACACTCCGCCCATCCGACGCATGCCCGAACTTACACAACAACGCCCACGATCTTCCTGCGGTTTCTGGCTGATGGGACCGTACAGGTGACCGAACTTCCACGCAATACCTCGTATTTACGAGGAGGTTTCCGCTCGTCACGTTCTCGTTACAGCGCCGACCCGGCGGCCGCTCGATCCGGCTCGACATCGGGAGGCTCACGTCCTCCGGTCACCTGCTCCACGTAGTCGTGTTGCCGTGGCCGCTGGAGGTGCCACGCAGCTGGCGGCAGGAAGCCCTGCTCCTCTTTCGGAGGGGCAGGGCTTCAGTCGCGCCAGAGGGCGCCGGCGCTCAGGGGATGATCTTGTCGCGCCGGAAGTCGTCGAACAGCCGGTAGAACATCCGCTCTGTGTCCACATAGGAGTGAAAGCCCGCGCGCCGGGACTTGGACGTGTCGGCGAACACGTCGTAGTCCCAGGAGAACACGAAGTCGCCGAAGGGCCAGGCGGAAACCTGGTCGTAGCCGGGTTTCAGGCCGTACTCGGCGGCCAGTTCGGACCACAGCGGGCCCTTGTCCGCCATCACGGTGGTGAGCGACATCGGCAACGGCGGCGCGGTGTCGAGTTCGAAGTAGGCGGCGAGCTTCGGCCACAGCTCGCTCCACCGGAACAGGTCGCCGTTGGCGATGTTGAAGGCCTCGTTGCGGGTCGACGTCGCGGCCCAGACCGTCGCCTCGGCGAGCAGGCCGGCGTCGGTCATCTCGAGGAGGCTGTCGTACGCGCCCGGTTTGCCGGGGAACCGCAGCGGCAGCCCGAGTTCCTTCGTGATCGACGCGTACACCGCGATCACGAGCGCCAGGTTCATCGGGTTGCCGAGCGTCGTGCCACCCACCACCGACGGCCGGATCGCCGACCAGCTGGGCGCCCGCCGCTCCAGCAGCGCCTGCTGGTCCACGTTGAACTCCGGCGGCAGGTGCCCGGCGTCGGACTCCCGCGCGGGCGTTTTGAACGGCCCGAGGTGCGCGCCGTAGACCTTGTAGCCCTGCATGAGGCTCACGTGCTCCAGTGCGCTGCCGTCGAGGGCGTCGACCAGGTTCTCGAGCATCGCGACGTTCGGCGGTACGAGCTCCGCCCACGTCGGCCGGTCCTGGTAGGCGGCGTAGAACAGGTGCGTCGCGTCGCGGTGGTCGGCCAGTTTCGCGCTCGTGTCCGCGGAGTCGAGCAGGTCGACGGCGAGCGAGCCGGGCCCGCCGCGCCGCGACAGGCCGACGACGTCCCAGCCGCCGAGGCCGCGCAGGTGGTCGGTGAGGGTGCGGCCGATGATCCCGTGGGCGCCGGCGACGAGGGCCTTGCGTGGTGTGCTCATGCCTCCGATGCTGTGCCCGACGCATGAATAAGTCCAAGGCATAGTTCTTTGGTCGAGGATAAACTGCGCTCATGACGAGCCTGCGGCAGCTTGAGTACCTCGTGACGGTCGTGGACACCGGGTCGTTCACGCGCGCAGCCGAACAGCTCCACGTCACGCAACCCGCGCTGTCGCACCAGGTTCGGGCGCTGGAGCAGCACGTCGGCGGCCCGCTGCTGGAACGGCTGCCGCGCTCGGTCCGCCTGACCCCGATGGGCCGCGCGATGCTCCCGCACGCCCGCGCCACCCTCGCCGACGCCGAACGCGCCCGCTGCGCCGCCCGGCAAGCGTCCGGCCTGATGGCGGGAGAACTGCTGGTGGCCACCGTCTACTCGGTCAGCCTCGGCGTGCTGCCCGCCGCGCTGCGGGTGTGGCGCCGGGACCACCCGGCCGTCGACGTCCGCCTCTTCGAACACCGCCACACCACCGAACTCCGCGACGCCATGACGGCCGGCCAGGCGGACATCGCCATCGGCCCCGTCCCCGACGCCTGGGACGGCCCGGTGCGCGAACTCGGCGCGGAGGAGTTCGTCGTCGTGCTGCCCGCCGACGGCGCCACCGAGGGCCACGCGGGCACCGTCGACCTCCGCTCCCTGGCCGACTGCGCCTGGGTGCACTACGCCCCCGGCCACGGCCTGGCGGAGATCCTCGACGCCGCCTGCGCCGACGCGGGCTTCCGGCCCCGCCCGGCCGTGCGCACCGAACAAACGGCCACCGCCCCGATCCTCGCCGCCGCCGGCCTCGGCCCGGCGCTCGTGCCGGCCAACGTGCTGCCCCCGAACTTCGACGGCCGGGTGCTGCGCCCGGCACGACCGGTGCGGCGGATGCTGAGCGCCTACAGCCGGCCGGGGCCGGATCCGCTGACCACCGCGTTCGTGGAAGTCCTTGCCCAGCACGCAAAAGTCTGAAGCATCCGGTCAGAACTCCCCGCTACCGGTGCGGTGGGGCCGGGATGGTGTCGATGCCGGGGGCGGTTTCGGGCCAGACGAGCAGAACCGGGCACGGGGCGTGGTCGACGATGAACCGGCCGGCGGGACCGAGGCTGCGCGGGCCGAGGCGGGTGCGATCACCGTCGCGGGCGAGGACGAGCAGGTCCGCCCCCGCGGCGGCGGCCACGACCTCCCGCTCGACCCGTCCGGTGCGTTCGCTCCGGGTACACGGGCGCCCCAGCCGCGACGCCGCGTCGGCGAGGAGGTGTTCGGCGGAGGCGGCGGCCAGGTGTTCCACCGCCGTGCCGGGGTCGCGTTCGGGCCGGGCGCGGCCGAGCAAGCCGGCGTACGCGCCGTGGGCGGCGCTGGGGGCTTCGGAGCCGGTGACGTGCACCAGCACGACGTCGGTGTCCTCGGGCGCGTGGGCACGGACGGCGTCGATGCAGGCGGGCCAGGTGCCCTCGACGATCCAGACGATGACGGTCACGGTCGGCCTCCGATGAGCGTGAGTGATGCCCACAGCGCCAGTACCGCGAGCACCAGGGCGGCGGGGACGGTGGCCACGCCGAGGCGGGTGAACTCCCCCAAGCCGACGTCGGTGTCGTGTTTGCGCACGATGCGACGCCACAGCAGCGTGGCCAGGGAGCCGGCGTAGGTGAGGTTCGGTCCGATGTTCACCCCGAGCAGGACCGCGAGCACGGCGCCCGATCCGGCCGGGGCGGCCAAGGGCAGCAGGACCAGTACAGCGGGCAGGTTGTTGATCACGTTCGCCAGCAGGGCGGCCACTGCCGCGATGGCGAGCAGCGCGGGCAGCGCGCTGCCGTGGGGGATCAAGTGGCTCAACGTCGAGGCGAGGCCGTTGTCGACGAGGGCGCGGACCACGATGCCCAACGCGAGCACGAACGCGAGGAACGGCACCGCCGCGGCGCGCACGATCGCGACGGGGGTGGTGCGGCGCCGGGCCAGGGCGCGCCCGGCCAGCACCGCCGCGCCGGCGAGCGCCGCCCACGCCGGGTTGACCCCGAGCGCGGAGGTCAGGACGAAACCGGCCAGTGTGCACACCACGGTGACCAGGGCGAACACCGGCACCTCGCGACTCTCGGCCGAGGGCGGGGCCAGGGCGCCGGCAGCCAAGTCGGTGGCGAAGAACCGGCGGAAGACGAGGTACTCGGTGCCGATGGCCACCAGCCAGGGCAGCGCCATCAGCGCGGCGAAGCGGGTGAAGCTCAGCCCGCTCGCCGCGAACGCCAACAGGTTGGTCAGGTTGGACACCGGCAGCAGCAGCGAGGCGGTGTTCGACAGGTGGGTGCAGGCGTAGACGTGCGGCCGGGGCCGGGCGCCGAGCCGGGCAGCGGTGGCGAACACGACCGGAGTCAGCAGCACGACCGTGGCATCCAGGCTCAGCGCCGCGGTGACCACGGCCGCCACCGCGAAGACCTGCGTCAGCAGCCGGCGCGGCCGTCCCGCGGCGGTGCGGGCCAGATACGTCCCACAGGCGTGGAACAACCCCTCGTCGTCGCACAGCTGGGCCAGCACCAGCACGGCGGCCAGAAATCCGATCACCGGCCCCAGCCGTTCGACCTCGGCACGGGCGTGGTCCAGCGAGATCGCTCCGGTGCCGATGACCACGCCGGCGGCCGGGACCGCGACGAGCGCCTCCGGCCAGCCCCACGGGCGGATGACCGCACACGCCAGCACAGCCAGGAGCAGAACGGCGGACAGAGCCTCCGCCAGCGCGGCGGTCACCGAACAGGCCCCCTCCCAGTCTGCGGGGCGAACGGTCAGGTAGACGGGATGATAGGCCGGTATCGCGTCCATCGATCACCTGTGCGTCGATCGGTGTCGCGCTCGTGGCGCATGTCGTCAGGTGAGAACAGCCGGGAGGGGCCCGGGGCTCATGGTGACAGCCGGAGGCGAGACCGGCAAAAAAGATGCCGTCGCACCGTGTGGCGTCCGGTTTAGGGTGTGCTACGTCGTGTCTGACTCGGTCGAGCTTTACCCGAGGTGCGTCCGAACCGCTCCTTCATCGCCGGCGCACGGTCGGCACGGATGCGGCTGGTCCTTCCTGGCCGGCCACGCAGGGCTGATCCATTGTGGAGGTTGACATGCCCCTGTCCGCGCGCAACCAGCTCACCGGCAAGGTCGCCGAGATCGAGACCGGCGCCGTCATGTCGATCGTGAAGATCACTTTGGACGGTGGCCAGGAAGTCACCGCGTCGGTCACCAAGGAAGCCGTCACCGAACTGGGCCTCGCCGTGGGCTCGCCGGTCACGGCCATCATCAAATCCACCGAGGTGTTGCTCAGTACGGACTGATCCCGTACGTCTTCCTCGTTCTCGGGGTGTCCACAAAGGAACGCAGCCGTGCCGCGCGACCTCAGCGCAAGGGTCTCCACCTGTGCGCGGCCGGAGCATCGCACGGCGCCGCCGCGTGGGCCGATTGTCCATCGTGCCGGCCAAGCACAGTCAGTGGATCGGCTCGACGGCGGTGTCGTGGTCCGGGGAGCGCAACAGCCGTTCCGACTTGGCCACCACCACCGCGGCCAGCGCGTTGCCGGTCACGTTCAGCGCGGTGCGGGCCATGTCGATCACGAAGTCGACCGCCAGGAGCACCGCGACGCCCTGCGCGGGCAGGCCGATGGCCGCGGAGGCCGAGAACAGCACGACGATGGACGCCGACGGCACGCCCGCGATCCCCTTCGTCAGCAGCATCAGCACCAGCATCGTGGTCACCAGCCGGCCCGGGGTCAGTTCGACGCCGTAGGCGTGCGCGAGGAAGACCACGGCCAGGCCTTCGTACAGCGTGGCGCCGTCGGCGTTGAACGAATAGCCGAGGGGCAGCGTGAACGAGGACACGGTGCGGTCGACGCCGAAGCCGTCCAGCCGTTTGATCAACGGAGCCAGCACCACCTCGGAACTGCGGCTGACGAACGACAGGAAGATCAGGTCGGCGATCGCCCGCAGCATGCGGAAGTAGGGCACGTGGCAGATCACCCCGACGAGCGGGAAGATCACGAGGAACACCAGCGCCACGGCCACGTAGCTCACGACCACGAACAGCGCCAGCTTCACCACCAGGTTCCAGCCGTAGTGCGCGGTGTTGTAGGCGACGAACGCGAGCACCGCGAGCGGGGTCAGCCGCACCACCCAGGTGATCACCTGGAACATGGCGTCCGCGAGCCCGTCCAGCACGGCGGCCACCGGTTTGGCCTTGTCCCCGATCTTGGTCAAGGCGAGGCCGAGGAACACGGCGAAGAACAGGATCGGCAACAGCTCCCCCTTCGCCAGCGCGGCGAAGAAGTTGTCCGGGATGATGCCGACGAAAAGGTCCTTCAAGTCGACCGACTTCTGGATGCTGCTCGTCCCGGCCGGGGTGACGGCATCGAGGTCGGTGCCCTTGCCGACACCGCTGAGGAACGCGGCGAGCAGCGTCAGCGCCAGGATCACGGTGGTCACGACCTCGAAGTAGAGGATCGTCTTGCCGGCCATCCGGCCCACCGCCTTCGCCGATTGCAGCCGCGCGATGGAGACCACGATCAACGGGAAGATCAGCGGGACGATGCTCATCTCGATCAACCGGATGAACGCGTCGCCGACGACCTTGAGCTGCTCACCGACCGCGGGAGCGGCGAACCCGAGCACCGCGCCGATCACCAGTGCCGCCAGCACCTGCACGCCCAGTGGCGGCATCTTCCTTGATGTCCACATGGCCCCGCAGTCTGACCCGCCGCGCCACGCGGGGCGGCACGTCATGCGGGATGCGCATGCCCCGTGCGGGATCGACATGCCAGACCGCCTTGACCGGCGAAGCCCGGCCGACCTGGCGATGGCGATACTCCGGCCGGGTTCGGCCTGGAACCACCGGCGCTGACGCACGTCGACGTGCGTACACCGTCTCCCGCCACTGCCGGCCGTTCCTGTGTTCACCAGGTCACTGACAGGCGAACCGGAGTCAGATCCGGGAGCTCGCCGGCTCAGGCGAAGCGCTGCGGCCGAAACCGTGCGCTCAGCGCTTGTCGAGGAGTTTTCACGCGGCCGGACGACCCAGCGGGAGATCCTGCGTCTTGCCTGGTCAATCCGGGTTCCGTGCACCCGCTCCTCACCGGAGGGGGTGGAGCTTCTGCCGTTTTCACGGCCGGGTAGGGATTTCCGCGCCAGGGCGCGAGCTTGGGGAGGTTGTTTCGGCTTCGGTCGGGTTCGGTGTGCGCGCGGCGGACAGGTCACCCGGATCAGGCGAGGCAGCCCGGCCGCCGCCGCCCTGACGATGGGGTGACAGGAGCCCAGGCCACGTCGCCCGCGGCGGGAGAGGAGCGCTCGTGAGCGCACCCACACGGCGAACAGCGCGCACCGGGGCCGCGGCGGTCGTGGCCGCGGTCGCCGCGATCGCGGTCGCGTGCGGGGGCGGCCAAAGTGGACAGACGCCCACCCCTGCCCCCGCACCCACCGCCTCACCCACCACCGGCCCGACCGGCGCCGACTGCGCCGCGGTCAGCACGGCGGCCCGCAACCTCACCAGTCAGGTGCAGGCGCTCGTCGCCGGCCAGACGAGCCGCGAGCAGGTCGCCGCCGCCGGCCGCGACCTGGCCTCCGCCCTCGACTCGGCCCGCAACACCCTCGGCCCGAACGCGCGCGCCGACCTCGACGCGGCCGGCACGGCGGTCGGTCAGCTCCAGACCGCGCTCACGACCCAGCCGCTCGACACCGCCGCGGTCCGCTCCGCAGCCGGCCAGGTCGCCTCGTCGATCCGCGCGGCGCTCAACGTCTGCGGCGGCTCCACCAGCACCACGTCGACGACCCCCTGACCTCGCGAGCCGCGGCGCCGGTACTCACCGTGGTCGCGCCGCATTCGACGGAACACAGCGAAAGGACCGCCCTTCGCCGCAGCCACGGCGGACGGGCCAAAGCCGCGGCGAACACCGCGGGCCGAGCCACATCAGCCGCCTCATCGGCAGCTGACGGGACACAGCGCCGGCGCCTTCACCGCGCGCTGGACAGCAGATTCAGGGTCACGGTGGACACCACAGGCCCAGTCTCATCAGCCGCGCCGTCGACTGCCAATGAGACGGGGCGCAAGGACCGCCGGCCCGGCAACTTCGCCGCGATTACGCCGGCCGAACCACACCAGCCGCCTCATCGGCAGCTGACGGGACACAGCACAAGGACCGCCGCCTTCACCACGCGCGCGACAGCAGAGTCAGAGTCACCGCGGACACCACAGGCCCAGTCTCATCAGCCGCGCCGTCGACGGCTAACGAGACGGGGCGCAAGGACCGCCGGCCCAGACACCTTCGCCGCGATTACGCCGGCCGAACCACACCAGCCGCCTCATCGGCAGCTGACGGGACACAGCACAAGGACCGCCGCCTTCACCACGCGCGCGACAGCGCAGTCAGAGTCACGGCGAACACCGTGGGCCTTGTGGTGTTTTCCGCGCCGTCGAGGGCTGATGAGACCCGGCGCAAGGACCGCCGGCCCAGCACCCTCGCCGCGATTACGGCGGCCGAACCACACCAGCCGCCTCATCGGCGGCTGACGGACCACGGCACAAGCGCCGACGCCTTCCCCTCGCGCGAGACAACGGAGTCAGAGTCACGGCGAACACCGTGGGCCTTGTTGCATCAGCCGCGCCGTCGACGGCCAGCGAGACACGGCGCAACGACCGCCGGCCCAGCCAGCGTCGCCGGGCTCACAGCGGCTTGGCCAAAGCGCGGTGGACACCGCGGTCCGAGCGACATCGGCCGCCTCGCCGGCGGTAGAGCCTAAGTCCGCAAGGCACCGTGAACGCGATGCGCGACCGCGTAAGCGCCGTGCGCCGGAAGGACAAGCGCGCGAGCACCAGCACGCCGCTGCGCGGGCAAGGCGGCGCGAGCCCGAGCCTCAGCCGTTCACTCGGTCTCACTCGCCTCCGCATCGGCTGCCGGGAGGCGGGCGACGAGGCGGGCGCCGGTGGCGGAGTCTTCGGCGGTGAGGGTGCCGCCGTGGCGGTGGGCGATGTCGCGGGCCAGCGTGAGGCCCAGGCCGGACCCGCCGGAGTCGCGGGTGCGCGCGTCGTCCAGGCGGGCGAAGCGGTCGAAGACCCGCTCGCGGTCGGCGGGTGGGATGCCGGGGCCGTCGTCGAGGACTTCGAGGACGATGTCGGGGCCGGTGCGGCCGACGGTGACCGTGACGGACGACGCGGCGTGGCGGGCAGCGTTGTCGAGGAGGTTGCGCAGCAGGCGTTCGAGCTGGACGGGTTCGCCCGGCACCACAGCCGGGCCGTCCACGAAGGACCGGAACGCCGGCCCGGCCGACAAGGCGCGTTCGGCGACCTGCTCGCGCACCACGTCGGCGAGGTCGACCGGGTCCGACGCGGGTGCGCTGCCCTGGTCCACCGCCAGCTGCAGCAGGTCGGCGGTGATGCGCTGGAGGCGCCGGACGTCGTCGAGGGAGCGTTCGGCGACGGCGGGCCAGTCGGCGCGGCCGGGGTGGGCCAGTGCGACCTCCAGGCCGGTGCGGAGGCTGGCCAGCGGGCTGCGCAGTTCGTGGCTCGCGTCGGCCACGAAGCGTTCCTGCTGCTCGTGGTTGCGTTGCAGGCGGTCGAGCGTGTCGTTGGTCGTGTGCGCCAGCCGCGCGATCTCGTCCTTCGAGCGCGGCACGGGCACACGGCGGTCGAGCCGGCTGCCGCTCACTTCCGCGAGCTTCGAGCGGATCGCCTCCACCGGCCGCAGCGCGCGCCCGGCCGCGAACCACGCGACGAGCCCCGTCAGCAGCACCGCAACGGGCACGAACACCCGCAGCGTGTCGTCGAACAGCCCCAGCGTGCCGAGCGTGTTCCAGGGCAGCACGTACAGGTAGAGCGTCAACCGGTACCGCGGGCCCGCGGCTCCGGTCAGTTCCGCGTCCACAGTGGACCCCGACCGCCCCAGCGGTTCCACCAACGCGGCCGGTACGTCCGAGACCACCGTCCCGACGACGGTGTATGTGCGGTATTCACGCCACTGCGGGTGTTCT
Source organism: Amycolatopsis sp. NPDC051903 (assembly GCF_044452505.1). NCBI lineage: Bacteria > Bacillati > Actinomycetota > Actinomycetes > Pseudonocardiales > Pseudonocardiaceae > Amycolatopsis > Amycolatopsis sp. NPDC051903. The sequence continues at coordinate 37,616 of NZ_JBITBT010000039.1, forward strand.
CCCGGACGCAGCGTCGCGCTGGTGGTCGTCTCCCAGCCGGGAGCCGCACCGCGCGGGGCGGGCGGCAGCGGCCGCCACGCGGGGTCGAGGCGGCTCAGGTTCGCACTGTGGACGACGGCCCGCCCTGAGTCCGCGACGACTTCGAACATCGCGTCCCCGTTGAGCCCGGCCGACGGGAGCGCGCCCAGCCGATACGCCTCGGCCAGCCGGTCGAGCTCCGCGCGCGTCGCGTTCACCGCGTTGCGCGAGAGCTGCGTCGACACGAACTGCCGGATCCCCCACCAGCCCAGCCCGAACACCACCACGGCCAGCAGCACGGCCGCGAGCGCCGTGCTCCGCCGCACGGATTCGGGCCACGCCCTACTCATCGGACCCGTCGCCCACCAGCCGGTAGCCGGCCCCGCGCACGGTCGCGATCGTGCGCCGCCCGAACGGCGCGTCCAGCTTGCGCCGCAGCGCGCTCACGTAGACCTCCACGATGTTGGGGTCGCCCCGGTACGCGAGATCCCACACCTGTTCCAGGATCTCGTGCTTCGCGACCACGTGGCCGTCGTGGCGCAGCAGGCACTCCAGGACGGCGAACTCCTTCGTCGTCAGCGCCACCGGGGTGCCGCCGCGCCGGCACGTGCGCTTCGCGGGGTCGAGCACGAGGTCGCCGAAGGTCAGCGTCGCCACCGCGGCCGCCCGGCCGCGGCGCACGAGCGCGCGCAGGCGGGCGGTGAGCACGACGTAGGAGAACGGTTTGCTCAGGAAGTCGTCGGCTCCCGTGTCGAGCGCCTCCGCTTCGTCGTACTCGCCGTTCTTGGCCGTCAGCATGAGGATCGGCGTCGTGACGCCCCGTTCGCGCAGCGCGGCGCAGACGCGGTAGCCGTTCAGCTTCGGCAGCATGATGTCCAGCACGATGACCTGGTACGGGTGCAGCTGCGCGAGCTCCAGCCCCGTCTCGCCGTCGTGGGCGAGGTCCACGGCGTAACCGTCGGCTTCGAGCCCCCACTGCAGCGTCTCGGCGAGCCGCCGCTCGTCCTCGACCACGAGCACCCTCATGAACCCGATCTTCCCAGACGCCGCCGAGCGCACCTGAAGGGTTCTTCAGGTCGGTTCAGGAACCGTTCAGGCCGAGCCCGCGATGATCGCCACACACCACAGGCGAAGTTCGGGGAGAACTCATGCAACCAAGCACAATGGACGGTCCCGTCGCGGCGGGCGTCCGCGGCGTCCTCAAGGTCCACGGCCGCGGGGACACGGCGGTGCGGGCACTGGACCACGTGTCCGTCGACTTCCCGGTGCGGCGGTTCACGTCCGTGCTGGGCCCTTCGGGGTCCGGCAAGTCGACGCTGATGCACTGCCTCGCCGGGCTGGACACGGTCGACTCCGGCAGCGTCCGGATCGGCGGGACCGAGCTCACCGGCCTGTCCGACGCCGCGCTGACGCGGCTGCGGCGCGACCGGATCGGCTTCGTGTTCCAGGCGTTCAACCTGCTGCCGACGATGACCGCCGAGGAGAACATCCTGCTCGGCCTGCGCCTGGCCGGCCGCAAGCCCGACCCGTCGTGGTTGCGCGTGGTCGTCGACGCGCTGGGACTGCGCCAGCGCCTGCGCCACCACCCCGCGGAGCTGTCCGGTGGCCAGCAGCAGCGCGTGGCGTGCGCCCGCGCGCTGGTGGGCCGGCCGGAGGTGGTGTTCGCGGACGAGCCCACCGGCAACCTCGACTCGCGCTCGGGCGCGGAGGTGCTCGGCTTCCTGCGCGCGTCGGTGCGTGAACTCGGCCAGACGGTGGTGATGGTGACGCACGACCCGGTCGCCGCGTCCTACACCGACCACGGCGTGCTGCTGGCCGACGGCCGCGTCGCCGCGCACGTGCCCCGCCCGACGGCCGACTCCGTGCTGGCCGCGCTGAGCGGGCTGGTGGCGTGATGCTGCGCGTCGTCGCCGCGGGGGTCCGGGCCCGGCCCCTGCGCCTGCTGCTCTCGGCCGTCGCGATCGCCCTCGGGGTGGCCTTCGTGTCCGGCTCGCTCATCCTGTCCGCGGCCGTCGGCGCCGGGCTGCGCGCCGCCGTCAATTACCAGACCCGCGGGGTCGACGCGGTCGTCGATCAGACCCGCGGCGGCGGCAGTGGTCTGGACGACGCCCTGCTCGCGAAGGTGCGCGGGGTGCCCGGCGTGGCCGCGGCGGAGGGCCGCACCACCGTCAGCGCTCCCCTGCGCGACGCCACCGGCCACGCGCGGGACGCGGGTGCCATCGCGCTGCCCGCCGACGCCGCGCTGCGGCCGTTCGACCTCGTCGGCGGCCGGTTCCCGCAGCAGCCCGGTGAGCTCGCGATGGCGGAGACCACCGCCGCGGACTTCACGCTCGGGCAGCGCGTGACGCTGTTCGACCAGCAGGGTGGAGCGCACCCGTTCACCCTCGTCGGCACCTTCAGCCGGCCGGCCGACGCGGGGATCGGCGCCGAGGACCTGGTGCTCACACCCGAGGGGCTGCGGCAGGTGGCACCCGAGGCGGCCTACGACGAGATCGTGGTCCGGGCGGCGCAGGGGGTCGCGCCGGCCACGCTCGTCGCCGGTCTGGACCAGGCCGTCGGGGGGAAGGGCGTCCGCGTGGTGACGGGTGCGGACGCCGCTTCGGAGCTGCTCTCGAACGCGGCGCCGGACTCGGCCGGGCTGACGAAGTTCTTCACCGCGTTCGCCGTGCTCGCGATGGTCGTGGCGGCGATGGTCATCGCCAACTCGTTCACGATCCTCGTGGCGCAGCGCGCGAAGGAGCTCGCGCTGCTGCGGTGCGTGGGCGCCGGGAAGCGGCAGGTGTTCGGCGCGGTGCTGGTGGAAGCCGGTGCGGTGGGGCTCGTCGCGTCGGTCGCCGGGTTGTTCGGCGGGCTCGGGGTCGCCGCGGCACTGCAGGCGATCACCGGGAAGCCGGGTGCGCCGGTGTACGTGCCGCTGTCGGCCCGGACCGCCGTGCTGGCGGTGGTGATCGGGGTCGTGGTGACGGTGCTGGCGGCGGTGCCACCGGCACGCACCGCGACGCGCGTCGCCCCGGTGGAGGCGATGCGGACGCCGGTCGAAGGCCGCCGGGCGCGCGCGGGCCGGCCCCGCACGATCGCCGCGGTCGTGCTGCTGGTCGCCGGGATCGCCGCGGCGATCGGGGCGCTGATCGCCGAGGTCGAGGACGGTGCCGTGCTGGCCGTCGTCGCGATGGTCGCGCTCCTGGGCGCGCTCCTCGCCGTCGGGCCGCTGCTGGCCGGCCCGGTCGTGCGGGTGCTCGGCTCCGTGACCGGGCCGGTGCTGGGTGAGCCCGCGAAACTCGCCGCGCTCAACGCGGACCGCAACCCGCGGCGCACGGCGGCGACCGCGGCCGCCCTCACGATCGGGCTGGCCGTGGTGGCGCTCGTGACGACCGTGACCGCCGGAGTCGAAGCGGGCCAGGGCCGGGGCGTCGAGCAGCAGCTGGCGGCGGAGTTCACCGTGACGTCCGTGGTGAACGGGCAGCAGCTGCCGTCGACGCTGCCCGCGACGCTCGCCGCGGTACCGGGGGTCGCGGCGGCCGCGCCGGTCACCGAGTTCACCGGCGACCTCGGCAAACTCGGCGCGTACGGCATGACCGCCGTGCGCGGCGACGCGGTGGGCACGCTGCTGAAGCCGGTCGTCCTGGCCGGGCGGCTCGACCGGCTGGGCCCCGGCGAACTCGCCGTGAGCCGGCAGCTGGCCGAGGAGACCGGGTTGTCCGTCGGTCAGCCGGTGCGCACGTCGTCCGGGTCGCTGCGGGTCGTCGCGGTGTACGACAGCGTCGACGCGCCCGGCGCCAGTCTCGGGCTCGGGCTCGTCGACCTCGGGGAGCTGCCCCACGTCGCGCTCGCGGACAGCGAGCACGACGGCAGCGTGCTCGTGAAGGTCGCGGCCGGCGCCGACACCGACCGCGTCCGAGCGGGGCTGGACCACGCGCTCGCGGCCGCTCCCCTGGCGCAGGTGAACACGATCGCCGACCTCGAGGACCAGCTGTCGGCGCCGCTGCGCAGCACGCTCGACCTGCTGTGGGCGCTCACGGCGCTCGCCGTGCTGATCGCGTTCGCCGGCATCGCCAACACGCTCTCGCTGTCGGTGCTCGAACGCACGCGCGAGTCGGCGCTCCTGCGCGCACTCGGCCTCACCCGCGGCGGGCTGCGCGCGACGCTCACCGCGGAGTCGGTGTTCGTCGCCGTGTTCGGCGCGGCGTGCGGGCTGCTGCTCGGCGTCGGCTCGGCGTGGCTGATCACGCGCGTCGCGTCGACCGCCGCCGAACCGGTCCTGTTCACGCTGCCGTCGGCCCGGCTCGGGGTGCTGCTCGCGGCCGCCGTGCTGGCCGCCCCGCTCGCGGCCGCCCTGCCCGCGCGGCGCGCGGCCCGGGGCTCGCTCACCGCGGGCATGGCCGCGGCGTGAGGCGCGCCGTCCACTGAGGACGCCCGTTCGTACCCGGAAACCAGGGCACTATCGGGAACCCCGGGCAAACGGGGAACCGGTTCCCCACCCAGGGGGCCGGTTCCCCCGCACCCCGGAATCGTCCCGCCGCGTCCGAAATCGCGCGACCGTCCAGAGTGGTCGGACCACGCGAGCGTGCCGATCAAGCCACAGATCGGGACACCGGCCGGGAGCTGCGACGGCGGTGAAAAAACGCGCGTGCCAGCCGAAACCCGTGGGAGACAAGGAAACCCGGTCACCCGAACGGACGCGTCCCGGAAGTATTCGCAAAATTACTCCGTTGGCGGGACTGCCGCCCGGCCACATGGTGGGACTACGGTTCCCCTCGGCAGCACCGGCGCCGGCAACGGGGCCACCGCCCGGAGTGCCGGACCCACATCGTTTCCTGGAGGGAAGGACACCTCATGCCCAAGCTGACCGTCGGTGAAGAGAACGGAGCACCGGTCGAGCTGTTCTACGAAGACCGCGGCGCCGGGCGCCCGGTCGTGCTGATCCACGGCTGGCCGCTGTCGGGCCGCTCCTGGGAGGCCCAGGTGCCGGCGCTCGTCGAAGACGGCTACCGCGTGATCACCTACGACCGCCGCGGCTTCGGGCAGTCGTCGCAGCCGTGGGAGGGCTACGACTACGACACCTTCGCCGACGACCTCGACAAGCTGCTCACCGCGCTCGACCTGACCGAGGTCACGCTCGTCGGGTTCTCGATGGGCGGCGGCGAGGTCGCCCGCTACGTCGGCCGCTACGGCACCAGCCGGATCGCCAAGGCCGTGTTCGCCGCGGCCGTCCCGCCGTTCCTGCACAAGGAAGACGGCAACCCGGAGGGCGGCTTCGACGACGCGCTGCTCACGTCGTTCCACGACGGCATCCGCGCCGACCGCCCGGCGTTCGTCGAAGGGTTCGTCACGAACTTCTTCGCGGTGAAGGGCCGCACCGACCTGGTCAGCCCGTCGGTGCACGCGTACAACACCGCGATCGCCGCGTTCGCGTCGCCGAAGGGCACGCTCGACTGCACCACCGCGTTCACGAACACGGACTTCCGTGAGGACCTCAAGGCGTTCACCATCCCGACGCTGGTGATCCACGGTGACTCCGACGCGATCGTGCCGTTCGAGATCAGCGGCAAGCGCACCGCCGAGACGGTGAAGGACGCCCGCCTGGTGCTCGTCGCCGACGCCCCGCACGGCCTCAACGTCACCCACGCGGCGACGTTCAACGCCGAGCTGCTGACGTTCCTGCGCGAGTGAGCCACCCGGCCCGGTGGGGTGGCGCGCGGCCATCCCACCGGAGCCCGGTCACCCCACCGGGTGTCCCGCCTCGGCGAGCAGGCGCTCGGACAGCGTCCAGAGCCGGTCGGCCTTCTCCGGGTCGAGCGCGTAGTCCGCGACCCCGCGCCGCACGCCCGCGGTGTAGGGCTCCGCTTCCTGACCGTCTTCGAAGTACTTGCCGGTGACGCCCTCCACGAGCGGCGACGCGGCCAGCAGCACCGACGTCGCGGCGCCCTGCGGGATGTCCTTCTCCGACACGCCGGTCGAGCCGGCGGGGTCGAACGCCGTGGGCGGGTTTTCCCTGTGGCGCCCGAGGTTCGTCGACCAGATGCGGCCGGGGTTGAGCGCGTTGACCGCGATCCCGTCCGCCGCCCACCGCCGCGCGGCGGCGACGGCGAAGAGCACGTTGGCCGTCTTCGACTGGCTGTAGGCCACCCACGGGTCGTAGGGCGTGCGCGTGAAGGACACGTCGTCGAAGAGCACTTCGCCGTTCACGTGCCCGACCGAGCTGACCACCACCACGCGGGCGCCGCCCGCCGCCGCGAGCGCACCGTGCAGGCCGGTCGCGAGCTGGAAGTGGCCGAGGTGGTTGGTGGCGAACTGCAGTTCCCAGCCCTGCGCCGTCCGGCGCTCGGGCGTCGCCATCACGCCGGCGTTCGCCACCAGGACGTGCAACGGTCCGCGCCACTGCTCGACGAACGCGGCGACCGAATCCGGATCGGCCAGGTCGAGCGCGGCGACGTGGACCGCCGCGTTGCCCGTGCCGGTCGTGATCTCCCGGGCCACCCGGTCGCCGGCCGCGGTGTCGCGCACGGCGAGCGTCACCTCGGCGCCGGCCGACGCCAGTGCCCGGGCGGTCTCCGCCCCGATCCCCGACGCGGCGCCGGTCACGATCGCGCGCCGGCCGGTCAGGTCGACCCCCGCGATCACCTCGGCGGCGGTGGCCGTCGCCCCGAACGGTGTCGTGCTGCGCTGGGTCATGGTGCTGTCCTCTCTCCGCTCCGCTAGCCTGTTATGCGGAGCCGGTTCCACTTACGACCGTAACCGGAGCTGGTTCCACTTAGCAAGGGAGAGTGGTGTGGCGGACACGGGACGATCGTTGCGCGCCGACGCACGGGAGAACCAGGACCGCATCCTCGAAGCCGCGGCGCGCGCGTTTTCCCAGCAGGGCGCCGACACCTCGCTCAAGGCCATCGCGAAGGAAGCCGGCGTCGGCATCGCCACGCTGTACCGGCGGTTCCCGGCCCGCGAGGACCTGGTCGAGGCGACCTACCGCAGCGAGACCGAGCGCCTGGCCGGCTCGGCCGCCGGCCTCCTCGCCGAACTGCCACCCGACGCGGCCCTGCGGGCGTGGATGGACCAGTTCGTCGGCTACATGCTCACGAAGAACGGCATGGCCGAAGCACTGCCGGGCATCCTCGCCGCACGCGAAGGCCTGCGCACGCACAGCCGCGACCTCCTGCGCGCGGCGATCGAGCGCATGCTGACCGCCGCGGCCGACGCCGGGACGCTGCGCGCCGACGTCCCGGCGGACGACGTGATGATGGCGATCGGCGGCGTCACGCTCATCGCCGGCCACGAGGACCAGCGGGCACTCGCCTCACGGCTGCTCGACCTGGTCGTGGCCGGACTGCGGCCGCGGTGAACCCCACCCGCGCGGTCAGCCGACGCTGACCCCGACCAGCTCGGCCGAGCGGTCCCACAAGCGGCGCGCGAGGTCGTCGTCCTTCGCCTGCGGGTTCAGCCGGCGCGCGACGCGGCCGCGTTCGTAGTACGCGCCGGATTCCCAGTCCGTGCCCGGCACCGCGGTCGCGAGCCACACCAGCTGCCGCGCACCCTTCTCCGGGCTGAGCATGACCAGCCGGCCGATCGGGTTGGTGTAGACGAGGCGCATGAAGCTCGCGCTGCCGGTGGCGAACCGCGTCGCGACGGTGCCGGGGTGGAACGCGGCCGACGAGAGTCCGCGGGCGTGGAACCGCTTGTGCAGCTCGCGGGTGAACAGGATGTTCTCGAGCTTGGCGGTGCCGTAGGCCTTGTGCGGGGTGTAGGCGGCGTCGTGGTCGAGGTCGTCGAGGCGCAGGTCGCCGAAGAGCCGGGCGCCGGAGCTGGCCGTCTGGATCACCGACGCGCGCGACGCGAGCAGCTTGTCCATCAGCAGCGTGGTGAGCAGGAACGGCGACAGGTGGTTGATCTGCACGGTCTGCTCGAACCCGTCCTCGGTCTTCGCGCGGTCGCCGAACACGCCGCCCGCGTTGTTCACGAGCACGTCGATGCGCGGGTACGCCGCGTCGAGCGCGGCGGCCAGCTCGCGGACCTCGGCGAAGCGGGTGAAGTCGGCGACGTGGTGGTCCACGCCGAGCTCCCCGGCGATGGCCGCGGTCTTGGCGGGCGACCGCCCGACGACCACCACGCGGTGACCGCGCCCGTGCAGTTCGCGGGCCGCGGCGGCGCCGATGCCGTCACTGGCGCCGGTGATCACGATCGTCTTCGGGGACATGGCACTCCTTCACGGGGTCGATGACCGGCACTGTACGCCACGCTTGGCACTCAGTGCCAACTCTGCCCCGCCTGCTAGGGTGGCGCCGGTGAACGAACACCGCCCCGGCCTGCGAGAACGGACCCGCCGGGCAGTCCAGCAGGACATCACCGAGGCCGCGCAGCGGCTGTTCGTCGAGCACGGTTACGAACGCACGACGATGGACGACGTCGCCGAGGCAGCCGGCCTGTCGCGGCGCAGCCTGTTCCGCTACTTCCCCACCAAGGAAGACCTGATCGTCGGCAAGTTCGAGGTGCTGGCCGACACGATGGTCGAGCGGCTGCGGGAGCGCCCGCTCGACGAGCTCGTGTGGGAGTCGCTGCGACGGGCGTTCGACCTGCTCGTCCCCTACGTCGACGCCCCCGGCAAGCACGAGGTCGCCGAACCCATGCAGCGCATCGTGTTCGCGACCCCGGCCCTGCTGGCGAGTTACCTCGAGAAGCTGCAGCGCATGGAATCCGCGGCCGAGGTCGCGCTGCGTGAACGGGCCGGGCTACGGGGAACGCCGTACCAGCCCGCCGACCCGGCCCCGCGCGCGGTGATCGGCGCCGCGTTCGCGTGCCTGCTCGCCGCGCAGCACGCGTGGCTCGCCGGCGGCGCGAAAGCCACGTTCGCGGATTGCCTCGATCACGCGATGTCCGCGGTCGCACCTACGCAGAACCCTTGATCCAGCCCGGTTTCCTGCACGTCGGCGCCGTTTTTCCTTGCCCTGTCGGCATCCTCACTGTGCGTGTGCGTTGAAATCGTTGCGCTGAAAGGTTTGCCGCGATTCGGCCTGACGCACCCAGACCGGCGTAGGGTGCGAAGTGCGCCGCCCCTGCCCCCGGCGGACGCGCCTGACGAGGGGGGGCCATGGACTCCGTCGATCTTACCGGCATCGCCGAGCCGCACGTGAGCACGGTGGTCGCCATCATGGGCTACGCCCGCCAGGGCCGGTTCACCGAAGCGGAGGCGAACCGCATGATCGACCGCCTGCGCGGCCTCTCGCGCCACGACGGTCCACAGCGGACAGCCGAGCCGCCGGAACCCCCGGCCGCGGGGACGATGCCCTCCCCCCGCGAGCCCTCGTAACCGGTTTCCCGCAACCGGTTTCCGCCGCGGCGGGTCAGCACCCGGCGTTGACGATCGAGAAAGTGTAGTGGCCCTCGTAGTCCTCCCGGGCGTCGAGGATCTTCTCGTTGAGCCCCTCCCGGGCTTCGCGCGACAGGAAGAACTGGGTCTCGTCGAACGCGACCACGTCGTCGTCCCCGCGCGGCCACGGCGCGGCTTCGACGTCGACGGCGCACCCTTGCTCGGGCGGACCGGCCAGGCTGAGCCGGAAGCCGCCGCGCGGGCCGACCTGGTAGGTCACGGTGAGCCGGTCGATGGCTTCCGTGGCGGACGGGGACAGGGTGAGCATGGGGATTCCCGCCTTCCTGCGGAGGACCGGCCGGAGCCGGTCACGATGGTGTTCTCCGGTCGAGTTCGACAGTCCACTCGTGCTGCCAGCGCTTGAGCCGGTGCCGGTCCAGGCCGAGGACGAGCCCGCCGTAGAGCAGAGCCAGCGCCGCGCAGGACCCGGCCCACACACCGACCCCGGTCAGCACGCCCTCGACCACAGCCGTGCGCCGCTCGATCGGCGGAGGCACGAGGTTGCCGGCGCGGTCCACCCAGATCGGGACCGTCTGCCCGGCGTGGACCTGCAAGTCGGCGTCGACCTGGCCCACTCGGTAGCCGCCGTCGGGAAGCCGCCAGCGGGCGTCGCGCGGGCTGGGACCGGCCGGGACGCCGTCGGGGCCGATCGCGGCGTCGTCGGGAGACGCGTCGACGAGCAGCGTCGCGGTGATCTGGTGGCGTGCGGCCGCTTCCTCGGCGGCCTGCCGGCTGCGCTGTGCTGCGGTGTCCGAGCCGAGCCCGATGGCGATGGGCACCGCCACGAGGGCCAGCACCACGAAGACGGCGAGGACCACCGCCTGGAACCGGTCCGACGGCCGGGCCAGGCCACCGTGCCGGGCGAACAGGGCGCGGCGCATCCGCCTGAACCACTCCGCCGACGTGCTCATCGGTCTTGCCTCCTGCCGCAACTCGGCCCGCCGCGTCCGGTCCGATGTGGACGGACGAGCGGACGTCGAGGGCCGGGCCGCGCCCGCACGGCGCCGCTCCGGCCACCGGACGGCGCCCCGCACCGTCCACACGAGACGCGTGCGGCCCGGGTGCGGGCGCTCGGCCCGGAAAGTGCCGCCGGACGCGGTGGCCCGCCGCTCGAAGCGCGGGAGCCCGTCCCGGGTCCGGCACGTCGACCACGAGGTGCCCCGCGCACCGCGCTGCCCCCGGCAGCCGGCGAGGCAGCCGCGCGAACGGCCAACGCCTGATCGGCTTCGTCGGTGAAGCACTCGCCCGGGTTCTTGCCCGTCAGGGACACCCGCCCGGCCAAGCCCGCGGTGGCTCCGTGGTGATCCCCCGCCGCGAGCGCCCCGCGCCCCGCGCCGACGAGATTCGCCGTGGTGGCAACGATCCGGCGCAGCGCGAGGGCCGGTTCCAGGCGCGAGGGGGCCCCGGGGACCGTGGCGAGCAGCGCCGCCGTCCGGTCCCGTTCCCCGGCCCGGGCCGTGCCCGCGCTCCGGTCGTCGACGTCCGGCATCCCCCCACTCTGGCACGAGAAACCGGCCCCGGGGTCACCCGTCATCGGCGACCCTTGGACCCGCCACGCGGGACGTTCGGCACTAGCCCGGGCCCGCGGAAGAGCGCACGGTGAACGACGGACGTGCACGAGAGGTGGCGCCGTGAAGGCCGGAGTCAGACCCGTCGGACGGCTCACCGCCCGCCAGGTGCGGGCGGTGCTCGTCGCCGCGACCAGCCCGCCGCCCCTGCACGAGGGCTGCCCGTGGCGGTTCCGCTGCACCCCGGCCTCGATCGAGCTCTACGCCGCGCCTTCGCGCAACGGCCGGCGCGGGCAGTTGCTCGACTGCGGTGCGGCCCTGCTCAACCTCCGGCTCGCGGTGAAAGCCCAGGGCTGCCACCCCGACGTGCGCCTGCTGCCCGCCCGGAGCCGGCCCGATCTGCTGGCGGTGGTGCGCCCGCGCGGGCTCGAGCCGGTGACGCCGATCGACCGGCGGCTCGCCGGAGCCATCCGCATCCGCCGCGGCAACCGCAGCCCGTTCACGACCGCCGTCGTGCCACCGGCGCTGCACCGCGAACTGCGCCGCGCCGCGGAGCTCGAACGCGCGTGGCTCGCCACGATCGGCCCCGAACACCTCCCCCGGCTGCGGGAAATCCTGCGGCGCTCGGATTCCAGCGGCTTCGACCTGGCACCCGAGCGGTTGCTCGTGGCCGTCGGCTCGCTCCACGACACCCCGCTCGCGCAGCTGCACGCGGGCCAGGCCGTGCAACGCGTGCTGCTCACCGCGACGGTCGCGGGTCTGTCGGCGGCCCACTGGACCGACGTGCTGACGCCGGCGAGCCGCCGCGAACTGCGCGGCCTGCTCGGCGGCGGGCTGTGGCCGCAGGTCCTGCTGCGCCTGGGCCACGGCGCCCCCGTGCCGGTGCCCGAGCAGGCCCCGCTGGAAACCGTCGTGACGAGCGAAGTCCGGCCGTGATCAGCCGGGGGTGCGCCGCTTCTCGTCGTGGACGGCGGTGACGAGCACAGCCGCCTGGGTCCGCCGTTCGACGCCGAGCTTCGCCAGCAGCCGCGACACGTAGTTCTTCACCGTTTTCTCCGCCAGGAACATCCGTTCGGCGATCTGCCGGTTGGTGAGGCCTTCGCCGATGAGGTCCAGCAGCACGCGTTCCTGCTCGGTGAGCGCGGCCAGCGGGCCGGGGTGGCGCGTGCCCTCGCGCAGCTTTCCCACCAGCGCGGCCACCGCGCGGTCGTCGAGCAGGTTGCGCCCGGCGGCCACGCGGCGCACGGCGTCGATGAGCCGCAGCCCCTCGATGTCCTTGATGACGTACCCGTCGGCGCCCGCGAGCACGGCGTCGACCATCGACTCCTCGTCGGTGTAGGACGTGAGCATCAAGCACCGCAGGCCCGGCAGCGTGGCCCGCAGGTCTCGGCACAGCCGCACGCCGTCGCCGTCGGGCAGGCGCACGTCGAGCACGGCGACGTCCGGGCGTACGGCGGGAATCCGCGCCAGCGCCTCGGCGGCCGAGGCGGCCTGACCCGCCACGGTGAGGTCTTCCTCGTCCTCCACGAGGTCCGCGACTCCGCGGCGCACCAGCTCGTGGTCGTCGACGAGGAAGACCTTGATCACCCCGGGATCAGGTCCGTCCACCGGCTCAGCCTACGCGTCAGGCAGCCGCTTCCAGGGCGAGCAGAACCCGCTTCGCCTCCTCGCCACCGCGGTAGCGACCGGCGCTGCCGTCGGAGCGCACCACGCGGTGGCACGGCACGACGAGCGGCACCGGGTTGCGCGCGCACGCGGTGCCGACGGCCCGCACGGCCTTGGGACTGCCCGCTGCCGCCGCGACTTGCGCGTAGCTGCGCGTGCCGCCGTACGGGATCTCGGCGAGGTGCTGCAGCACTTCGCGCCGGAAGCCCTTCGCCAGCCGGAAGTCCACGTCGACGTCGAACTCGTGCCGGTGGCCGGTGAAATATTCGTCGAGCTCCCGCGCGACGGGGTCGAGCCGCGCCGGGGCCGCGAGGATCCGCGGGCTGATCTCCCCGGCCAGCGATTCGAGCACCGCGTCGTGGTCCTCCACGGAGAACGCGACGCGCACGAGGCCGGCGCCGGTCGCGGCGAGCAGCAGCGGGCCGACGGGCGAATCGACGGTGCGGTACGCGACGTCGAGCAGTCCTTCACGGTCCGCTGCGGCCGTCAGCCGGGCACGCAGGCGCACCTGCACGGCTTCGTCGGTCGCCGGCAGCGCGGCGAAGAGGTCGGTGGTCATGGCGCTGCTCCTTCCAGCTCGCCGCGGCGGGACGCCGCCCGCAGCGCCTTCACGCCGTCGGCGGCCGCCCGGCGCGCGGCGGCCGCGGTGCCGCCGGTGATGGCGGCGACCTCCTCGTACGGGAACCCGCCGAGGTAGTGGTACGCGACGGCCGCGCGCTGCTTGTCCGGCAACGCGGCGAGCGCGTCCCACAGGTCGCCGTCCCAGTCCTCGGGGCGGCCGGTGCGGCTCGGCTCGTCCGGCGGGTGCTCCACCGGGACCGCGTGCCGGGCGCGGGCCCGCGTGACGTCCACGGCCTTGCGGTGCGCGATCGTCACGAGCCACGCCGCGACGTTCGCGTCGGCGGGCAGGTCCGGATAGGCCTTGAGCGCGGACAGGAACGTCTCGGACCACGCGTCCTCGGCGTCGTGCGGGCCCACCACGGCGCGGCAGACCCGCAGCACCATCGCGCCGTGCTCCTGGACGACCTCGTCGAAGGGCCGCACGCCGCGCGCTTTCAGAACAACCTGCCGTCGTCTTCGGCGGCCGGCTCCTCCAGGCTGAGCAGGAACCGCTTGCGGTCGACGCCACCCGCGTACCCGGTGAGCCCGCCGCTGGCGCCGACCACTCGGTGGCACGGCACGACGATGCTGATCGGGTTCCAGCCGTTCGCGTTGCCCACGGCCTGCGCGGCCCCCGGGTCACCGAGTTCGGCGGCGAGCTCACCGTACGTGCGCTTCTCGCCGTACGGGATCTTCGTGAGCAGGCCCCACACCTTGCGTTCGAAGTCCGAGCCGCGCGGTGCCAGCTCGAGGTCGAAATCCCGTCGCTCGCCCGCGAAGTACTCGGTCAGCTGGCTGATCGCCGCGGCGAAGACCGGATCGCTCCCGGCCACGCGCGGCCCCAGGCTCATCAGGCGCGGTTCGCGCTTGTGGCCCTCGAAGTACAGCCCCACCAGGGCCGTGCCGTCCGCGACCAGCGTCAGTTCGCCGACCGGCGAAGCCGCGACAGCGTGCCGAACGCCCATGTCCCCGTTCCCTTCTCCTCGCGTCACACCCCGTAGACGCGTGGGCGCGCCGAAGTGTGAGGTCCGCCCGGACCACGACGGCAGCACCACGGGCCACGATAGCGACGGCGCGGACTAGCCTCGGTCCGCACGTCGGCTCACGGCAGCGGGAGGAACGCATGGGCACGGACCGGAACCTGCTGTCGGCCGGGCAGCTCGCGGCGGCGTTGCGGGCGGGTGAGGTGACGGCCGTCGAGCTGGCCGAATCGGCGATCGAGCGCATCGCGAAGCACGACGGCGAGGTCAACGCGATCTGCGTGCCCGACTTCGACCGCGCCCTCGCCGCCGCACGGGCCGCCGACGCCGCGCGCGCCCGGGGCGAGGACGGGCCGCTGCTCGGCGTGCCGATGACGGTCAAGGAATCGTTCAACGTCGCCGGCCTGCCGACCACGTGGGGTTTCCCGCAGTTCGCGAGCTTCACCCCGGCCGAGGACGCGCTGGCGGTCGCTCGGCTGAAGGCGGCGGGGGCGGTGGTGCTCGGCAAGACCAACGTGCCGCTGGCCCTGGGTGATCTGCAGAGCTACAACGACACCTACGGCACCACGGCCAACCCGTGGGACCTCGGCCGCTCGCCCGGCGGTTCGTCAGGCGGGTCGGCGGCCGCACTCGCCGCCGGGTTCGGGGCGCTGTCGATCGGTTCGGACATCGGCGGATCGCTGCGGACGCCCGCGCACTTCTGCGGCGTCCACGCGCACAAACCGACGTTCCGGCTGGTGCCCACGCGCGGCCACACGCCACCGCCCGCTCCCCCGCTGACGGCCGAGGTGGACCTGGGCGTGATCGGGCCGATGGCGCGCAGCGCGGCCGACCTCGGTGTGCTGCTCGACGTGCTGGCCGAACCCGATCCGCTCACGCTCGGCGCCGCGTACGAGCTGCGGCTGCCACCCGCGCGCCACGACCGGCTCGGCGACTTCCGCGTGCTCGTGCTCGCGGACCACCCGGACATCGCGACGTCGGCGAGCGTGCGCGCCGGCCTCGCCCGCGTCGCCGGCGCCCTCACGGCCGCCGGCGCGCGTGTCGACCACAGCAGCCCCGTCCTGCCGGATCTCGGCGAGGCGGCGCGGCTCTACCTGCGGCTGCTGTTCTCCGTCTTCGGCGCGAGCTACCCCGCCGAGATCTACGAACGGTTCGGAGCTCTGGCCGCGGGCCTCGACCCCGCCGACGACAGCCTCGTCGCCGCTCGGGTGCGTGGCGCCCGGCTGAGCCACCGCGACTGGTTCGCCGCCGACCTCGCCCGCGAAGGGCACCGCCACGCCTGGCGCGCGGTGTTCGCCGAGTACGACGCCGTCGTCTGCCCGGTCTCGCCCACGCCGGCGTTCCCGCACGACCAGTCGCCGCACCAGGACCGGCGCACCATCACGATCGACGGCACCGAGCACCCCTACGGCGACCAGCTCGTGTGGGCCGGCCTCGCCACCCTGCCCGGCCTGCCCGCCACGGTCATCCCGACCGGGCCCGACGCCGCCGGCCTGCCCGTCGGCGTCCAGCTCATCGGCCCGATGTACGGCGACCGCACGACGCTGCGGCTGGCCGAACTGCTGGAAGCCGAGATCGGCGGTTTCACCGCTCCGGACCTCGACCGCCGCTGACCGGCAGCGGGGTCAGCCGGGCGGGGCCATGGCGTCGAAGCCGAGCGCGCCGAGCAACGCGAGCTTCGCCGCGGACTCCGTGCCGGGGCGGGCGGTGCAGACCACGATGCGCAGGTCGCCGTGGCGGCTGGCGAGCACGTCGCGGTCGAGGTCGAGGCGGCCGACGTCCGGGTGCTCGACGGTCAGCCCCGCGGGCTGCTGCCCGTCGGCGGGCTGCGAATCCCACAACGCGCGGAAGCCGGTGCTGACCGAGGCGAGCCGGCCCAGCAGCGCGGTCAGGTCGGGTTCGCGCGGGTAGCGCTCCTGCGCCAGCCGCAGATCGGCGACGAGGGCGTGTTCGAACTCGGCGCGTTCGGCCGGGGTCAGGCGCGTGCGGGTCGGGCGGGCGGCGAAGTGCCGCCACACCGCGTTGCGGTCGTCGTCGCGGGCCGCGGGCTCGCCCATGAGCGCGGCCCACGGCCGGTTCCACGCGATGAGCGTCCACATCGCGTCGTGCACCGCGATCGGGTGGTCGTCGAGCCGTTCGAGCAGGCGCCGCGTGCTCTCCGGCACCAGGCGCGGCACCCGGCCGCCACCGAGCTCGTGACCGGCGAGCCGGAACAACCGTTCCTGCTCCGCGTCCGACAACCGCAGCGCCCGCGCGAGTGCCACGCACACCTGGACCGCCGGCGCGGCCGCCCGGCCCTGCTCCAGTCGCACGACGTGGTCGGCCGCGAGCCCGGCGAGCGCCGCCAGCTCCTCGCGCCGCAGGCCCCGCGCCCGCCGCTGCCCGTGCACCGGCAAGCCGGCCCGGCCGGGTACCAGCCGTTCCCGCCATCCCCGCAACGTCTTCGCGAGCTCGTCCGGGTGGTTCACGGCACCCAGTCTCGCAAACCACCGGCCGCGCGGTACCGCCTCTTTTCTCAAACTCGGGTCATCCCAACGGCGGGCTCCGGGTGCGCACCCGGAGCCCGCACGTGGCTCAGTGGTTCAGTGACGCCGCGGTTCAGTGCCGCAGCCCCGCCTGCTTGAGCAGTGGCATGACCTCGTCGCCGAAGTACTTGAGCTCCTCGTTGTAGTCCACGAGCCCGAAGATCATGCCCTCCATGCCCGCGTCGTTGAGCCGGCCGAGTTCCTCGGTGACCTGCTCGGGCGTGCCGACGATCGGGTAACCGCCCCAGCCGGCGATGAAGCGCTCCTGCATCTTCTTGACCGCGTGGTCGAACGACTGGCTCGCGCCGGAGCCGGCGATCTTGATGACGTTGCCCGCGGCGCCCCAGTCGCCCTCGTCGACGACCTGCTGGAACGCGCGCTTGGCCTCGGCTTCGGTGTCGCGGCACACGACGAGGCCGTACGTCATCACCTTGATGTCGCGCCGGTAGTCGTCGCGGGCCTTCGCCTTGACCTTGTCCGTGTAGGCCTTGATGTTCTCGAGCGTGTCGAGCGAGGCGAAGTTGATGTCCACGTTGCGCGCGGAGAACTCGATGCCCGCGGGCGAGTTGCCCGCGTTCAGCAGCGCCGGTCGCGGCGCCTGGTGCGGTTTGGGGTAGGCCTCGACGTCGTGGCCCTGGAAGTACTTCGTCGCGACGTCGAACGAGCCGGGCTCGGTCCACAGCCGGATCGCGTAGTCGAGCCACTCCTGGCCGAACGCGTAGCGCTCGTCGTGCTCGCGCTGCTCGCCGCCGAACATCTCCATCTCCGGCGGCACCCAGCCCATCACGAGGTTGAGCGCGAACCGGCCGCCGGAGATGTGGTCGATCGTGGTGGCGGCCTTCGCCGCGACGATCGGGTGCACCGTCGGCAGGTGCGACGTCGACGCGATGGCGATCCGCTCCGTCGCCTCGGCGAGCCCGGCGGCCCACGCGTAGGTCTCGAAGCAGTTGCCGTTGAAGTTGGTCGAACCGCCGAAGCCCTTCCAGCGCGCGACGGGCACCAGCACGTCGAAGCCGAGGGCGTCGGCGCGCTGCGCGATCTCGCGCGTGTGCTCCCAGGTGATCTTGTACGAGCTGGGGGCGTGGCTCATGATCAGCCCGTAGGAGCAGTTGGTGCCGAACAGGCCGAGCTTCATCTTCTGGTCGCCGAACAGCGGGTTGGTCAGCGCGCGGTCGGCCAGCGGCCGCGTCTCGTCGGCCGGACGCGGGTCGGTCGGGGCGAGGCCGAGGCGTTCGTTCGCGGTCATCGTCACGGGGTTGTCTCCTTCACGGGAAATTCGGGGGTGCTCAGCCGAGCTGGAACGGGTCTCGCGTGCCGCCGGTGAGCTCGACGAACACGGATTTGTTCTCCGTGTACTCGTGCACCGCGTCGATGCCGTTCTCGCGGCCGATGCCGCTGGCGCCGAAGCCGCCGAAGGGCATGTTCGGCGCGATCACGCGGTAGGCGTTGATCCACACGGTGCCCGCGCGCAGCTTCGCGGCGACGCGGTGGGCGCGGTGCACGTCCTTCGTCCAGACCGCGCCGGCCAGCCCGTACGGGGTGTCGTTGGCGAGCTTCACGGCTTCGTCCTCGTCGCGGAACGCGTAGACGGCCAGCACGGGGCCGAACACCTCTTCGCGGACGATCGTGTGCTCGGCGGTCACACCGGTGACCACGGTCGGTTTCACGAACAGGCCGCCGCGGTCGGCGTCGGGTTCGCCGCCGCACGCGAACGTCGCGCCTTCCGCGGCCGCGCCGCGCAGGTAACCGAGCACCTTCTCGTACTGCGGCCGGTTGGCGACCGGGCCCATCTCGGTGGCGCTCGCCGTCGGGTCACCGAGCTCGATCGCGTTCGCGCGCGCGACGATCTTTTCGACCAGGGCGTCGTGGACGTCGGCGTGCACGATCAGGCGCGAGCCGGCCATGCACGTCTGCCCGGTCGCCGCGAACACGCCCGCGACGAGACCGTTGGCGGCGGCGTCGAGGTCGGCGTCGGGGAAGACGACCTGCGGCGACTTCCCGCCGAGCTCGAGCGTCACGCGGTTGAAGTTCGCGACGGCGGCCTGCGCCACCTTCGCGCCGGTGGCCGAAGAACCGGTGAACGCGACCTTGTCCAGGCCCGGGTGCTTGGCGAGCGCTTCGCCGGTGCTGCGGTCCCAGCCGGTGACGACGTTGAGCACACCGGCCGGCAACCCGGCTTCGTGCAGCACCTGCGCGAACGCCACGGTGGAGGCCGGCGCGTGTTCCGACGGCTTGACGACCATCGTGCAGCCGGCGGCGAGCGCCGGTGCGAGCTTGAACGTGAGCAGCAGCAGCGGCGAGTTCCACGGCGTGATGGCGCCGACGACGCCCACCGGCTCGCGGCGCGTGTACCCGAAGTAGTTCGGGTTGACGGGCGGGACAGTGCGGCCCTCGAGCTTGTCGGCCAACCCCGAGAAGTAGTAGTACCACTGCGGCAGGCTGTTCAGCTGGCCGAGCATTTCGCGCAGCAGCTTGCCCGAGTCGTTGACCTCGAGGCGCGCCAGCCGCTCGGCGTTGGCGGCGATCGCGTCACCGCAGCGGCGCATGATCGCGGCGCGCTGGAAACCGGTCAGGCCGCCCCATTCGCCGTCGAACGCGGCTCGGGCGGACGCGACCGCCACGTCGACGTCCTCCGCCGATCCGTCGGCCAGGCGGGCCCACGGCTGCCCGGTGTAGGGGTTCTGCGACTCGAAGGTCCGCCCTGAGCGAGCGTCGACGGACTCGCCGTGGATGAACAGCTTCAGGTCCTCGAGCTGAGGCGCTGAGGTGGTCGTCATCGACCTCTCCTTCGTCGGTGCGGGATGTCGGCAGACGCTAGGGACGGGACCCGGGCCGCCGATATCCGTGCGCGGCAGCGCGGGAGCCGCTCAGCGCGAGCCGCGCGCCGCCGCACTCAGCGGATGGCACGGTGCGCTGTCGGGCTAGTGGGAGAGGACCGCGCCGCCTAGGGTCGAGCCGCGTGGCTCACGGCCTCCCCGCGAGGCCCCGGCCGACGACGGTCGACACAAGGAGGTGTCGGATGGCCGCCCGTCCCGAGGACGTCCCGCCCGAGGCCCCGGTCCGCCTCTCGCGGTTCCCCGTGCTGGGCACCCGTGACCTGGAAGAGGCCAGGGACGCGGTCACGCGGATCTACCTCGACCACGACCTCACGGTGCCCGGCGACCGGCTCGCCATGACGCTCAACGCGACCGCCGACCGGATGTTCACGATCGGCTACCTCAGCTACGCCGCGTGCGCGAAGCTCGTGATGCCGCCGACGGAGGACTGCTACCACGTGAACCTGACGCTGGGCGGGCGCACCGACGCCGACCGCAGCGACGGCGACCGCGCCACGACCCGCGCGCGGACGAGCGGCGTCGTGCTGCTGCCCGACCAGCGCAACACCGTGCGCTGGTCACCCGACGCGGAGCAGCTCATCCTCAAGATCCCCCGCCGGAGCCTCGAAACCCATCTGGCCGAGCACCTCAACCGGCCCGTGGCCGAGGTGCTGGACTTCGACTTCGGCGTCGACCTGACCACCCCGGCCGGCAGCACCCTGCTCGCGTCGGTGGAGTTCTTCGCCCGCGAGCTCGACCGGCCCGGCGGCCTCGCGGACATGCCGATCGCGCGCGAGCAGCTCGAGGCGTTCGTGATGACGCAGCTGCTGCACGCCGGGCACCACCAGTTCAGCGACGACCTCACCGCGCCCGCCGACCCCGTGCGCCAGAGCCGCCTCGGGCCCGTCATCGAGTACCTGGAGTGCCACGCCGACGAACCGCTCACGCCGCAGGAGCTGGCGCGGGTCGGGTGCATGAGCGTGCGCACGCTGCACGCCACGTTCCAGCAGGTACTCGGCGAATCGCCGATGAACCACCTGCGCCGCGTCCGGCTCGACCACGTGCGGGCCGAGCTCCTGCGCAGCGACCCGGCGCAGACGCGCGTCACCGACGTCGCGCTGCGGTGGGGGTTCTTCCACCAGAGCCGGTTCGCGCAGCAGTACCGCGAACGGTTCGGTGAGCTGCCGCGCGAGACGCTGCGGGCGGTGTCGGCCTGATCAGCCCGCCGTGATGCCGTAGGCACCGCGGTGGAACAGCAGCGGCGCCCGCGACGCGTCGGCGCCCAGCGCGTGCACGCGGGCCGCGACGATCGTGTGGTCGCCGCCGGCGTACTCGTGCTCCAGCGTGCAGTCGATCCACGCCGCGACGCCGTCGAGGATCGGCGCGCCCGACGGAGCCGGCCGCCACTCGACGCCCGCGTACTTGTCGGCGCCCGAGCGGGCGAACGCGGTGCTGAGCGCGGCGTGGTCGCCGGCGAGGACGTTGACGCAGAACCGCCGCGCCGCGCGGATCTTCGGCCAGCTCGTCGAGCTTCGCGCCGGCGCGAACGACACCAGCGGCGGGTCGAGCGAGAGCGAGCTGAACGACTGGCAGGTGAAACCGGCGGGGCCGGCGTCCGCCGCTGCGGTGACGACCACGACGCCGGAGGCGAAGTGCCCGAGGACCTCCCGCAGGCGGGTGGGCTCGACGTGGTCCGGCTCAATGCTTGCCGGGTTGTCGCAGGTCCGCTTGTCGCTCGTCCGGTTGTTCATGCGCCGCAACGGTAAGCACGCCGGGCCGGTGGCGACAGCCGCGGACCGCGGCCGAATAGCCGCCCCGCGAAGCGCGTCGCACAACGGACATTCGCGTGCGGGCAGCGGCTATCCCGGCCGCGGCCGCGCTCGTACCGTCACGGCGAACCGACCCCGAACCGAGGAGCCCGCGATGACCCGACCCGGTCTTCCTTCGACGGTGGCGGTGCAGCGCGCCGTCGCGGCGCTCGCGGCCGGGCGCATGGTCGTGGTGACCGATGCGGCCGACCGCGAGAACGAGGGCGATCTGGTCCTGCCCGCCGCCGCGGCCGACGCGGAGCGCCTCGCCTTCGTCGTGCGGCACACCACCGGCATCGTGTGCGCACCGATGACGGGCGAACGCGCCGACGCCTTGCGACTGCCGCCGATGGTCGAGGACAACACCGACGCCCACGGCACCGCGTTCACCGTGACCGTCGACCACGTGTCGAGCGGCACCGGGGTGTCGGCTGCGGACCGCGCCACCACGTTGCGCGCGCTCGCCGCTCCCGGCACCCGGCCCGGTGAGCTGCGGCGGCCGGGGCACGTGTTCCCGCTGCGCGCACGGGACGGCGGGGTGCTCGTGCGCGCCGGGCACACCGAGGCCGCCGTGGACCTGCTGCGCCTGGCGGGGCGCGAACCCGTGGGCGTGATCGGCGAACTCGTCTCCCCCGACGGGTCGATGTGCCGCGGTGAGCGGCTCACCGCGTTCGCCGCGGAGCACGACCTGCCCGTGCTCGCGATCGCGGACCTCGTGCGCTACCGCCGCGCCACCGAACGGTTCGTCGAGCACGTCGCCACGTCCGCGATGCCGACGGTGTTCGGCGAATTCCGCGCCGTCGCCTACCGGTCCACCACCGACGGCACCGAGCACCTCGCCCTCGTGCACGGCGACGCGGCCGCCGCGAGCCGCAGCCCCCGGGGAGCTCTCGTCCGAGTGCACAGCGAATGCCTCACGGGCGACCTCGTGGGGTCGTTGCGTTGCGACTGCGGCGCCCAGCTGGAGCAAGCGCTGCGGGCGATCGCGGCGGAGGGCGCGGGGGCCGTGGTCTACCTGCGCGGCCACGAAGGCCGTGGAATCGGGCTGGCGCACAAGATCCGCGCCTACGCGCTGCAGGAGACCGGCCTCGACACCGTCGACGCCAACACGGCTCAGGGCCTGCCCGTCGACTCCCGCTCCTACGGCGTCGGCGCCCAGATCCTCGCCGACCTCGGCATCACGCGCCTGCGCCTGATCACCAACAACCCCGCCAAATACGGCGGCCTCGACGGCTACGGCCTGGAGATCGCCGGCCGCGTGAGCCTCCCGCCCGCGGCGACACCGCACAACCTGCGTTACCTCCGGACGAAACAGCAGCGGCTCGGGCACGCGCTGACCGTCGACGAGAGCACCGGCTGACCCGTCACGAAACCCCGGCCGCCGGCCGTTTCCGCGCACGGACCGGGTGAACGGCACCACCGCGACAGTGCGCGAAACCGGGAAAGTCCGAATAGCGCGCCGGACCCGCTCACGCCGCGCCCAGTCCGGTGAGCACCGCGCGCACGTCGGGACGGCGGCCGGTGCCCAGGCGCGTCACCGCGTACACCTTGCGGGACACGGGATTCACCAGCGGGTGCAGGCTCACCGGGGCGTGGGCCTGCGGCAGGGCCATGCGCGGGATCAGCGCGACGCCAGCGCCGCCGGCCACGAGCGCGGTCAGCACGGAGAAGTCGGTGGCCTCGGCGACCACGTCGGGCACGAACCCGGCCGCACCACAGGCGCGCTGGATCATCTCGTGGCACGAGTACTCCTTCGACGGCACCAGCCACGGCGCGGACGAGAACCGCGCCAGCCGTACCTTCTGGCCTTCGGCGAGCCCGCGCGCTTCGGCCAGCGCCGGTGGCAGCGCGAGCAGCACCGGGTCGTCGGAGAGCGGGTGTTCTTCGCAGCGGACCGGCGTTTCGCGAGGCAGCAGGTTGTAGCTGTGCACCACGGCGACGTCGGCCTCCTGGTGCAGCAGCGTCGCGATCGCCGACTCCGGCTCCTGCTCCACGAGCCGCAGCGCCACCCCCGGCAGCTGCGTCCACAGTGGAGCGATCAGCCGCCGCGCCGCGGACGGGAACGCCACCACCCGCACGGTTCCCGCGCCGTCGGAACGCAAGGCGGCGAGGGCGGACTCGGCGGCGGCGAGATCACTGAGGATCACGTCGGCGTGGGACACGAGCAGCTCGCCGGCCGCGGTCAGCACGAGCGTGCGGCCGCGCCGTTCCAGCAGCGGGGTGCCCGCCTCGCGTTCGAGCGCCGCGAGCTGCTGGGACACGGCGGGGCCGGTCAGGTTGAGCGCCTCGGCCGTGGCGGCGACCGTGCCGTGGTGCGCCAGCTCGTGCAGCAGCCTCAGACGGCGGACTTCCAACATAAGCCGAACTTCCCGATCTCGGAGCAAAGACTAACTGGATCTACCGCATCCTAACGCCCAGACTGGCCCGGGTGAACACCGCGAAACCCTCACTGGCCATCGGCGGCACCGTCGTCCTGTGGGCGTCCGCCTTCCCCGCGATCCGCGTCGGTCTCGACGGCTACGGCCCACTCGGGCTGTCGCTGGCGCGGCTGGTCGTGGCGTCGGTCGCCCTCGCGATCGCCGCGCCGTTCCTCGGTGTGCGGCTGCCGCGGGCGAAGGACCTGCCGCTCATCGCGCTGTGCGGGCTCACGGGGATGACGGCCTACCAGGTGCTGCTCAACTGGGGCGAGGTCCACGTGCCGGCCGGCACCGCGAGCCTGCTCGTGGCTACCGCGCCGGTGTTCAGCGCCGCGCTCGCCGCCGCGTTCCTCGGCGAACGGCTCGGCGCGCGCGGCCTCCTCGGCAGCGCCGTGGCCCTCGGCGGCTCGGCGCTCATCGCCCTCTCCGGCGGCGACGTGCACTACACGAGCGCCGCCTGGGCCGTCCTCGCCGCCGCGCTCGGCCAAGGCGCGTACCACTTCTGCAGCAAACCCCTGCTGCGCCGCTACTCCGGGCTGGAAGTCGCCTGTTACGCCATGGGGACCGGCACGCTGTTCTCCCTGCCGCTGCTCCCCCAAGCCCTCCACGGCGTGGCGACCGCGCCCGCGGGCGCCGACGCGGCCGTGCTGTACCTGGGTCTGCTGCCCTCGGCGCTCGGGTTCGTGCTGTGGGGCTACGGGGTCGCGCGCCACACCGTCACCGCCGCGACGTCGGCGCTCTACCTCGTGCCGGTCGTGGCCATCGGCGTCGCCTACGCCTGGCTCGGCGAAGTGCCGACGCCGGCCGAACTCGCCGGCGGGGTGATCAGCGTCGGCGGGGTCGTGCTGATCACGGCCCGCCGCCGGACGCGCCGCGGCCCGGCGGCCACCCCGGAACCGGAGGCGGTCGCCGAGCCGCGGTGAAACCCGGTCAGTCCGCCCGCGACGCCGCCGGAACGGGAGTCACGTACGCCGCGAACTCGCCGAGGCCCGGCAGGCGGTCGAGGGCCCAGCACTCCTTCACCAGCCGGTCGGTCACCTGGTGGCC
The DNA here is from genome assembly GCF_044452505.1 of Amycolatopsis sp. NPDC051903. Classification (NCBI taxonomy): domain Bacteria; kingdom Bacillati; phylum Actinomycetota; class Actinomycetes; order Pseudonocardiales; family Pseudonocardiaceae; genus Amycolatopsis; species Amycolatopsis sp. NPDC051903. The sequence goes on from NZ_JBITBT010000039.1 coordinate 62,358, forward strand.
CAGGGCCGCGTCGCCCGCCGTCACGAGCTTGTCCTCCAGATCGGCGTCGGTGAGGGGCGCGGCGGGCGTGCCCTTGTTCTGCTCGACGGCCGAACGCAGCTCCGTGCGGTCGTGCAGCGTGATCCGCAGCAGGCACCCGCGTTTGGTCACGGCCTCGTCGGCGACCACGGTGACCTTGTCGCGCAACGCCGTCACCACCGGGTCGGCCACCACCGCGTCGGTGAACTCCGCCGGCCCCGCGTGCCGGCGGGTCAGCGCGGCGGCGACGCAGTGCGCCGTGCTGAACTTCGCCGCCGCACCGGTTTCCGGCTGGGCGAGTGCCGTGACGGCCGCGGCGAACCCCGCCATCCGCACCTCGATCGCCGCCACCTCGGCCGGGTCGACCGGCTCGAGCGCCAGCACCGCGTCGATCGCCGGGTGGGTCAGCGACGCGCTCGGGTACAGCTTGTGGCCGTTGTCGAGCACGTGCCAGTGCGTGCCCAGCCCCTCCGTCAGCAGCTCCGGGTACGGGCGCGGCGTGATCGCGCGCAGCAGTCCCCGCTCGCCCTCCAGCGCGGTGTCGGTGGACGTGAACCCGTTCTCCGCGAGCAAAGCCGCCAGCACCCCGTCCATCGCGGCCTTGCCGGGGTGCATCGCTTTCGTGTCGCTGCCGTACACCTCGCGTACGCCCGCGGCCTGCGTCGCCGCGCAGCCGAGGGCGTGGGTGGTCTGGTCGGCCGAGAGCCCGAGCGCGTTGGCGGCGGCCGCCGCGGCGGCGAGGTGCCCGGCGGTGCCGGTGACGTGCCAGCCGCTCTCGTAGTGCTGCGGCCCCGCGGCGCAGGCGACCCGCGCGCCCACCTCGAACCCGGCCACGTAGGCGGCGACCAGCGCCGGCCCGGCCAGTCCGCGGGCCTGGCCGATCGCGAGCACCGCGGGCCACACGCACGCGCCGACGTGGATGGTGGTGGCACTGGGGTTGTAGACGTCGTCGTAGTCGAGCAGGTGTGAGGCGTAAGCGTTGGCCAGCGCCGCGAACGGCGGGCTGGTGCGCAGCGTGGTGCCGACGACGGTGCACGGCCCGTCGCCGCCGACCGCGGCGACGACCCCGCGCAGCTTCGCCGCGGCCGGTTCCCCCGACCCGGCCAGCGCGGCGGCCGTCCAGTCGACGAACGCGCGCCGGGCGTGGTGCACGACCTGCGCGGGCAGCGACTCGGCGGTGATCGAGGCGCCGAACGCGGCCAGCTCGCGGGACCGGGTGAGGGTGGGTTCGGTGGTGGTCACTTGCTCCCCTGGGGCAGTCGGGCGACGAGCGGTTTCATGGTGCCGGTGAACGTCGCGATCTGTTTCTTCAGCGCGTCCCCGGTGACGAACCGGGTCACGTTGCCTTCGCTGCGCATGTAGTCCTGCCAGGCGGGGGTCTTCACGAGCTTCGCGAAGATCCCGACGTAGTAGTCCACCGCCTGCTTGTTCATGCCCGGCGGGCCGGCGATGCCACGGAACTGGAGCTGCTGCGGCAGGCCCGCGGCCGAGAGGCCCTGCTCGGTGACCGTCGGCACGTTCGGGTAGTTCGGCGAACGGTGCGCGCCGAGCACGCCGATGATCTTCAGCTGGTGGGCCGAGACCTGCTCGGAGAAGTCGGACTCGGCGCCGATCATCATCTGCGCGTCGCCCCGCAGCAGTGCGGTGATCCGCGGCCCGCCGTCGGCGAACGAGAGGTACTTCCACGAGGTGCCGGCGTCCTTTTCGTACTTCAGCGCCACGAGGTTGTCGACGGACGAGTTGGCCCCGCCGACCTGGACGAGCCGGCCGGGTTCGCGTTTGGCGTCGGCCACGAACTCGGCGAAGGTCTGGTAGGGCGAGTTCGCCGGCACCGCCACCACCTGCTGTTCCTCGGCCAGTTCGGCGATCGGCGTCAGATCGTCCAAAGTGGCCGGTGCGTCCGCGGTCGCCATCCCGCTCACGACCCACTTGGACGTGAACGCGGCGACCACGTTGGTCTTCGAACCGCGCCCGGCCATGTAGGCCATGGCGCCGAGACCGCCGCCCTGCGGTTTGCTGATCACGGGCCAGTTGTCGTCGATGAGCTTGGCCTGCTGCGCCATCTTCACCAGTTCCCGGGCGAAGACGTCGCTGCCCCCGCCGGGCCCGGTGTCCACCACGAACTGGATGTTGACCGGTGTTCCGGAACTCGAGTTGCCGAGGTGGCAGCCGGACACCGCGCCGGCGACGAGGGCCAGGCCCAGCACCGCCGTCACGGCTTTGCGGACGTGCATCAGCGTTCCCCTTCCGAGACGGTGACGAGTTCCGCGCCGGGGGCGGCGACGGCGAGCGCGGCCCGGCGCTTGCGCTGCCGGCTGATGACCGCGAAGAGCACCACGGCCACGGTCACGCCGAGGATCGCGGCGGAGACCGGGCGCTGCACGAAGATGAGCGGGCTGTCGTCCGACAGCGTCAGCGACTGCCGCAGCGTGAGTTCGGCCTGCGGCCCGAGGACGAACGCCATGAGCATCGGGGCGCTCGGGATCTCCAGCTTGCGGAACGCGTAGCCGAGTGCGCTGAACCCCAGCAGGAGCCAGACGTCGAACATCGAACCGCGCACGCTGTAGGCGCCGACGATGGCGAGCACCAGGATCACCGGGTACAGCAGCCAGTACGGGATGCGCAGGATCTGCACCCACATCGGGATAAGCGGGAGGTTGAGAATCAGCAGGGCGATCGTGCCGAGGTAGAGGCTCGCGATCACCGGCCAGCCGATCTCGGGGTGGTCGGTGAACAGCAACGGCCCGGGCTGCACCCCGTAGAGCAGCAGGGCCGCGAGCATCACCGACGTGCTGGCGCTCCCGGGGAGTCCCAGGCTCAGCAACGGGATCATCGCGCCGCCGGACTCGGAGTTGTTGGCCGCCTCCGGTCCCGCGACCCCTTCGATCGCGCCCTTGCCGAACAGGTGCTTGCGCCGCGACGTGTTCTTCACCAGCGCGTAGGAGACGAACGAGCCGATGGTCGACCCGCCGCCGGGTACCGCGCCGACGAAGAACCCGATCACGGAGCCGAGTGCGATCGCCAGGCGCGAGCGGCGGAAGTCCTCGCGGTTGGGCAGGTAGTCGCGCAGCCGCCGCGGCGCGACGAACGACGTGGTGGCGCTGCGCTTGCGCTGCAGGTTCACCAACACCTCGCCGACCGCGAACAGGCCGAGGGTCACCGTCAGGAACTCGATGCCGTCGTAGAGGTCGATGCTGCCGAACGTGTAGCGCTGGGTGCCGGTGAACAGGTCGACGCCGACGGTGGCCACGAGCAGGCCGGCGACCATCGAGATGAGGCCCTTCACCGGCGATTTGCCGGCCATGGTCACCACGAGCAGCAGGCCGAAGAGCATCAGCATGGCGAACTCGGGCGGGCCGAACTTCACGGCGACCGCGGCCGCGGCCGGCGCGGCGAACGTCAGTGCGATCACGCCGACCGTGCTGGCGATGAAGCCGGAGATCGCGGACATGCCCATCGCGGGCCCCGCGCGGCCTTGCTTGGCGAGCTCGTGCCCGTCGTAGCAGAGCACGACCGACGACGTCTCGGTCGGGATGTTCAGCAGGATCGCCGTGGTGGCACCGGCGAACTTCGCGCCGTGGTAGATGCCGGCCATCGTGATCAGGCCGGTGGTGGTGGGGAGCTGGAGGGTGAGCGGGAGCAGCACCGCGAGCGTCGCGGCGGGGTTGCCGAGACCGGGCAGGATCCCGATCATCGTGCCGAGGATCGCGCCGATGATCACCCACAGCAGGTTCATCGGGGTCAGCGCGGAGGCGAACCCGTCGAGGAGGTTCGAGAACACGGACATGTGTCGTCCCTTCGGTTCGTCAGATCCCGAGCACGCCGAGGTCGAGCAGGGAGACCGGCAGCTGGATGGCCAGGAGGTCGACGAACAGCTCGTACAGCGCGATCGGCACCGCGATCGCGGCCACGAGCGGGAGGACCCCGCGCCGCCGTTCGACGCCGAAGAACAGGACCAGCAGCAGCACGACCGAGGTCACGACGAACCCGAACACGGGCATCACGGCGGCGGCCGCGGCGAAGGAAAGCCAGACCAGCGCCGGTTTCGGGATCCGGCGCAGCCCTCTCGGTGGCGGTCCGTCCTCCTCGGCGACGGCCGCTTTCGCCTCTTTCTCGACTTGGCTCACCGCACCGCCGACGGCTCGCACCTGAACTTGCTGCGGGCGGGTGCCCTGCACCGCGAGCACCCCGCCGAGCACCACGAGCGCGGCGGACAACGCGATCGGGAAGAACCCCGGTCCGAGTCCGCCGTCGGGCCCGAAGAACCCCATGCCGAGCGCCGGGATCAACGCACCGACACCCACTACCGAGACGACAACACCGGAGACAACTTCGGCTCTGCGCACTTCAGTCCTCCATTGGACAGAAATGATGTCTGCAAGACGCACAGACTAGGAGCCGGTTTCCAGGCGGTCAAGACCACCGCGGCGGCCGGGGCGGGCCACCAGCGGGGGCCGAAGATCAGTCCGAGAGCTCGCGGAACTCGTCGCGGACTTCCCGCAGGGCGCGCACGATGTGGGTCTCGATCCGGGAGTTGAGCCTGCTCACCGGCACCGCCACGGCGATCGCCGCCACCGCGTGGCCCGCCTTGTTGACCAACGCGATCGCGACGGAGCCCACGCCCTCTTCGCTCTCTTCGGAGTTGGTGGCGTAACCGCGGGAGCGCACCTCGTCCAGCGCGGCGTCGAGCGCACGCATCGAGCGCAGCGACTGACCCGTCTGCGCGTCGAGTTTTCCCTCCGGGTACAGCGCGTGCACGTCTTCTTCGGGCAGCGCCGCGAGCAGCGCTTTGCCGGCCGACGTGCAGTGCGCGGGCAGCACCTTGCCGGTGCGCGCGGCGACGCGCAGCGCCCGGTCGCACTCGACCGAATCGAGGAACCGGGCCTGGTTTCCCTCGAGCGTGACCAGGTGGATCGTCTCCTCGAACTCCTCGGCCAGGCGCACGAGGAAGGGCCGCGCTTCGGCGCGCACGTCCATGTTCTGCACCACGGCGAGGCCGATCTCGACGAGCGTCGGCCCCGGCCGGTACGTGCGGCTTCCCTTGTCCTGGCGCACGAAACCGTGGTGCACGAGCATCGCGAGCAGCCGGTGCGCGGTGGAGTGCGCGACTCCGAGGTAGGCGCACGCCTCGGTCAGGCGCACCGACTTGCGCTCCCGGAAGAGCAGCAGCAGCCGCAGGGCGTTGTCCACCGACGAGATCGGGTAGCTCGGCGTGGCCGGAGCCTCGTTTTTCTCCATAGCAGACATCATAAGGATTTTCTTCTATCAACGCGACACCTTCCCTTGACCCGTGTCGCGTGCCGCCCTAGTGTCGTCCACATGTCCGCTCCGTGGACAGCGTTTCTTACATGAGGACATGGAGGACTGATGAGGATCCGGCACATGGGCATCGTGACCAAGGACCTGGAGAAGGCGGCGACCTTCTACGAGAAGGTCTTCGGCTTCAAGCGTCTCGGTGACGTGCGGACACCCGGACACTACCCCGGAAAGGCGCTCGACCTGTCCGACGGCGAGGTGAACTACTCCCTGCTCTGCCCGGACGAGCGCATCGAGACCGCGCCGTGGGCGCAGGGCACCCTCGGCCCGAACCACATCGGCGTGGAGATCGCCGACACCGCGGCCGTGGTCGACTCGCTGAAGGACTTCGGCATCGAGATCTACGGCGAGGACAAGGAGCAGTGGCCGCCGCGGTTCTTCAAGTTCCTCGACCCCGACGGCGTCGAGATCGACGTGGCGACGCCGGACCGCAGCTGGAAGTTCTGACCGCCTGAGGCCGGCGACGCGATCGGGGGATCGATGACGGGGTCCGCGCACGGGCGTCAGTCCTCCGATCGGCGCTGGCCGGCGGTGTTCCTCGCCTTCGCGAAGATCGGCGCGACGTCGTTCGGCGGCGGCAGCGCGACCATCGCCGCCATGCGGCGCACGAGCCTGCGGCGCGGCTGGCTCACCGAGGACGAGTTCCTCGACACCGTGGTGCTGAGCCGGCTGACGCCCGGCATCACGATCCTCGCGCAGGTGCTGCTGATCGGCCGCGCCGTAGCGGGCACCGGCGGCATGGCGGCGGGCCTGCTCGGGCTGATGGCGCCGTCGATCACCATCACCATCGCGCTCGCGTGGGGCTACACGCGCGTGGCGGACCTGCCCGGCGCGGCCGGTCCGCTCGCCGCGGTGGCGGCGGTCGCGGCCGGGTTCGCGATCGCGCTGGCGCTGCAACTCGTCCGCGACGTCCTGCGCCGCGGCCGGGTGCTGCGCGGTGTCCTGTGTTACGGCGCGTTCCTGGTGCTCGCCCTGCTGATCGACAACCCGCTCGTGCTGATGGGGATCGCGGTGGTGGCCGGGCTCGTGGCCCCGCAGCTCTTCACCACCGGCCACAGTGGACAGACCGGCGACGGGGAGGGCGCGCCCGGCGATGCGGATTGACCAGCTCTTCGTCGCCGTCCTGCTGGCCAGCCTGCTCGGCTTCGGTGGACTCGGCTCGCTCCCGGTGCTGCGCGGCCAGCTCACCTCCGCCGCCGTCTCCCCCGACGCGCTGATCCTGCACTCGCTCGCCGTCGGCAACATCAGCCCCGGCCCCAACGGGCTCTACCTCGTGGTGATCGGGTACTTCCTCCACGGCCCACTCGGCGCGCTGGTGGCGTTCGCCGCGGTGCTGCTGCCGCCGATGCTCGTGCTCGTGCTGGACCGCGTGCGTTCCCGCCTGGTCCACAACAGACGGTTCCACGCCGTGCTGCAATCGCTGAGCCTCATGGTCATCGCTCTGCTCACCGTGTCCAGCGGCTCGCTCGCGGTCCACGCGACCACGGGCTGGGTCACCGGCGCCCTCGTCGCCGCGGGCACCGGCCTGCTCCTCACACGGGTGCCGTCATGGGTGGGCGTCCTGCTCGCGGTGGGCGTCGGCTTCTTCCTTTCCTGAGCGCGGGTTCAGCGCCCCGGGTCACCGCGGCCACGGCCGCCGCTGTCGTCGGAGCCGCGTTGCTCATCGCCGGGTTCCGGCGCGCGGGTGGCCGAAGAGGTGTGCGGGTTGTCGTCGGACGGAGTGGCGGCGACCGCGGTGACCGGGGGCGGCGGCGGGATCCAGAGCGGCGCCGGCGCGGTGGCCGCGCCGCCCGGCTCCACGAGGACCACACGGCACCGCCGCCCCAGACGATCCCGGCCGCGGCGCAGGCGGCCACGACCACGCCGGCGAGCGCGCCCGCGACTTGCCGGCGGCGCGGGGCGCGCGGACCGGCGTCAGCGCGGGTTTCGAAGACCACGGGCCGCGGGTCGGGGCGTCGGGCATGCCGTCATCGCCGCCGCCGGGGGGCCGCCGGGCGCCACTGTCCGGAGGTCCTAGTACCCCGCCCGGAGGTGAACGCCGTCCTAGGATTGGGCACCGTCTTCGAATTGACCACTGTGCCGTTGCGCCCATGCGCACCAGCGAGCCCTCCAGCACGTAGCGGCGGATCGCGGCGTCGAAGCCGGTCAGTGCCGCCGGGTCGCGGTTCACCACCGCCGCGTCAAGGCGCGGCTCGACCACCCGCGGGCGGCGACGGACGTGGTCTGCACCGCCGGCTGGGTGGCCTGGGCCGCACCCGCTTCCCGCGCGAGGTGGGCGATGAGCCCCGCGAGCGCCGCCACTCCGGCGATCGTGAACCGGGCCGGCAGCCCGGCCGGGGACGTGGTCCGCGCCCGCGCCAACGGAGCACGGTACCCGCCGGGACGTCCCGTTCGGCCCCGCCTCACCGGGCGCGTCCGAAGGTCCACTGGCGCCCCTCCCCCGCGCTCACCGGGCGCAGCGGATCGTGCGCTCAGCGCGGGATCCGGTCGGCGTAGCGGGAACTAGGCCGTTTCGTGGCCCAGTCGTTGCGCCGGTCCGAGGCCCCGCGCGGGCCGTTCGCCGAGCCGTCCGCGGCGGTGATTGCCCAGCGTAACGGCCGGAAGTGGGCGGTCTGCCCCGGTTTCGGCCTGGTCGTGAGCGTCTCTAAATGAGACTCCGGCTCTCCGGGGACAGCGGTATACCGAGCGATGTGCCACCGCGACGACCAGGCACAGTCCGGATGCCCAGCCAGGGAGCCCGCACATGACCACCCTCGATGCCAGTGCCGAAAGCATTCCTCGCGTACCTGCCCAGCACACCGCGGAGGCCGCGCCCGAAGCGGCCCCGGCCGCCGACCCGATGATGGTCGGACTGCCCAGTTTCGTCGTCGGATCCGTCGCGCTCGGACTCGTGCTCATCGGGTACGTGCCGGCCGCCGCGGTCGGCGCCTCACTCGCCATCATCATCGCGGCGACCGGCATCGGTCTGCTCGTCGCGACCATCTGGGCCGCCGCACTGGGCCAGAGCGCGGTGGCGGGCGTGTTCGCCATCTTCGCCGGGTTCTGGCTGAGCTACGCCCTGCTCGTGCTCGGCCTCACCCACGTGTGGTTCGCCATCGCCGTCGAAGCCGCCATCCACACCCAGGGGGTCTTCCTGATCTCGTGGCTGGTCATCGTCGGCATGCTGACGCTCGCGACACTGCGGCTGCCCGTTGCGTACACAGCGCTGTTCGCCCTGATCGAGGTCGCGCTCGCGCTCGTGCTGGCCGGCACCCTCAACGGGTCGGCCGACCTCCTGATGGCCGGCGGCATCGTCGTGCTCGTGTTCGCCGCCGTCGGTGTGTACCTGTTCTTCAGCTCTGCGTCGACGGCCACGGGCGGCAAAGCGCTCCCGCTCGGCCCGCCGCTGGTGCACTGAGCGAAGTGCGTCACACGTGCCCCGGAGTCCGCGACTCCGGGGCACTTCCACGCGCGCGGCGTGCGACGATCGCGGTCCCGGCCACGAGACACGTAGTCACGACAGGAGGACCATGTCCGACGGTTTCCGCGACATCCCGACCACTACCCTCGCCGACCTGCTGAACCGCGGCCAGGTGCTGGACCTGGGCATCCGCCCGCTGTGGGGCCCGCCGGTCCCGCGGGTGGCCGGCCCGGCCTACCCCGTGCGGTGCCCGGCCGGGGACAACCTGATGCTCCACGCGGCCATCCACCGCGCCGAGCCGGGCTCGGTCGTCGTGGTGGAGTCCGGCGACCTGGACTACGCGCTGGCGGGCGGCAACGTCTGCGCCGTCGCCCAGCGCCGCGGCATCGCCGCGTTCGTGCTCGACGGCGTGATCCGCGACGTCGAAGAGATTCGCGAGCTGGGCTTCCCCGTGTTCGCCCGCGGGGTCGTCCCGATCCCGGGCACCAAGGCGGCCGTGGCGCCGCTGGGCGAACCGGTGAGCTGCGGCGGCGTCAAGGTGCACGCCGGCGACATCGTGACCGCCGACGAAGAGGGCATCGTGGTGACGCCCGTGGCCGACGCCGAGCGGATCCTGCTCGCCGCGCAGGCCCGCCTCGCCAAGGAGGCCGAGCAGTCGCTCGACGAGTGGGAAGCCGAGCACGAGGCCAAGATCGACGCGATCCTGAAGGACCTGGGTTTCGCGGGCTGACCCCCGCGCCTCGACCGTCGTGAGTGGACGGTCGAGGCTCGGTTTCCCCGTCAGGGATAGGACTTCAGCATCGCCAGGCCGGTGACGGCATCGGACGGGCCGCCCGTGTCGTTCACGACGTGGGCGATCGTGCCCTGGCCGCCGCCGAGGGAGAACGTGATCATGCTGTGGAACCGCACCCCCGGCCGGCGCGGCGCGGCGATCGCGCGGTCGGAGACGATCGTGCGATCCTCCGCGAAGATGCAGTAGCTGCCGAGGCCCCACGCTTCGTGCGTGCGCACGTGGTCACCCACCGCGTACGCCGGGAAGCCCCGGTGGGTCCCGTCCATCCACGAGGCCTGGTCCGGCGGGTCGTAGGGCATCTCGTTCTGGAAGAAGTACGTGCGCCCGCCTTCGCCGTTCCACTGCACCTGGGCCTTCTGGTGGTGCTCGACGAACAGCCCGTACGCGAGCACCCCGGAGCCGTTGACGACCAGTCCCTCGTCGGAGGTGTTGGCGGTCCAGCCCACGCCGGTGCCGTGGTCGGCTCGCCAGAGCCACATGTTGTCGATCAGCACGTCGTTGCTGTTCACCAGCACGCAGCGCTTGGCCTTGCCCACGCCGGCGCCGCCGACCCGGACGAACACGTCGTGCATCGAACTGGGGTTGCGCGCGTGGGAGCGGCGGGAGCCGTCCGGGCCGAAGCGGACGAGCGGGTCGGACGCCACCGGACCGGCGTCGACGAGCAGCCCGGCCACGCGCACGCCGTCCACGTCGTCGACGTCGAGCGCGGTGACGCCGTTGTCCGGGATCAGCGTGGCGTAGCCGAGGCCGAGCACCACGGTGTTCGCACGCGTGACCTTCAGCGGCTGGTCGACGTGGTAGATCCCGGGGGTGAGCAGCAGGTGCTTGCCCTGCGCGAGCGCGGCGTTGAGCTCGGCCGCGGTCTCACCGGGTTTGGCGAGGTGGAACTCGCCGATCGGCAGCGACGTGCCCTCGGGCCGGCGCGCCTCCCAGCTGGTGGCGCGCGTGTCCGTGCGAACGGCGGGCACGAAAACCTGGTACGCCCCGTCGGAATCGACGTACAGGAACGGCTTCTCGCAGATCACCGGCGTGTCCGGCACGCTCGTGTAAGGCGGGGTCGGGAACGTCGTCGCCGGCGCGCCGGGCGTGCCGACGAACACGAAGTTCCAGTTCGAGCCCACCCACGAGCCGAGCACCGAGTTGCGCGTGAGCCACTGCTGCTGGGTGCCGGAGTTGACCTGGCCCGTGATCTGGCAGTCGGCGATGAAGCCGCCGCTGGAGTAACCGCCGTCGGACAGCTTCAGGTCGCCGAGCAGGTAGATGCGGCGGTAGTAGGTGGCCTGCGAAACGGCCCAGGTGTCGGCCCCGCTCTTGGGCACGGCGTTGAGGTTCTCCGCGCCGCGCCAGAAGTTCACGAGTGTGCCGTTGCCGTGCGCGTCGCCCTCCACGCCCAGCGAGCCGGTGATGCTCGCGCCGCTCGGCTGCAGGCCGAGGCCCGCGACCTGGGTGTAGTAGCCGAGCTTGACGTCGACGGAGTAGGCGCCGGGTTTGAACAGCAGCGCGTAGCGGCCGGTGCCGAACTGGCTGCCGCGCTGCTGCGCGTACACGGCGTCGAGGGTGGCCTGGATGTCCGCCGTGCCGGTGGCGGAGTCGAAGACGTGCACGTTGGGGCCGAAGCCGGGCTGGCCGGCGGCGTGGGTGGCGGCCGGCGGGGCCTTCGGGGTCTGCGGGGTCTGCCCTGGCGTCGCGGTCGCTTCGGGTGCGAGCGCGAGCCCGGACGTCGCCGCGAGCGCGGCGCCGGAACCGAGGGCCAGGAAGCTTCTCCTCGCGAGGGTCTGGTCGGGGTGCTCGGACAACGGGGGGACCGTCCTTTCGACGCGACACGACACGTGGCGGCGTGTGCGGTCGAGGAATCCGTGGGACACCGACATTTCCGAGCCGGGCTCACCGGTGTCAAGGCGGCCCCGGTGACCGGGACAGCCGAAAGTTCCGAACCCGTCGCACGCCGTGTTACCACGCAAAGGCGGCACCTTGCGGGAACGGCTAGGGTCGGAAGCGGGGACCGCGATGGAGGAGCAAGCCCATGACCACGAACCAGCCCGGCGGCCAGGAACCCCTGGACGCCGAGATCGTCGAGAACCCGGCCGGCCCGCCCGCGCCCGAGGTGCCCGACCCCGACTACAGCGAGGGTGGCGTGCCCTCGTTCGACTACGTGCGCGACCGCATCGAGAACCGCTACAACACCTCGGTGGGCGCACAGGAGCTCGCGGGCATCGGCGGCCCGGAGACCCTCGAGTCGCTCGACAAGAAGATCGAGGAGCGCGACAAGAAAGCGAAGGACAAGCTCGCCGAAATCCGGCGCGCGATGGGCAAGGAGTAATCTCTCCGTCCCGTGTAGACGGTCACGTCAGCCCTCCCGTGTCGGCGGTGGAAGGCCGGCGGGACGAACCTGCCCACACGGCGCCGGTTGCGACAGCGATTCCGTCGCCTGGCCCGCCCCGCCGGCCGCCGGAGCGTGCTTGGATCAACGACATGGCTACCTCCGTGCGCGTTCCCGGTCTAGTCCTGACCGAACACGAGTTCTCCGTCCCGCTCGACCACAGCCGGCCCGACGGCGAGCAGCTCACCGTCTTCGCGCGGGAGGTCGCCGCGCCCGACGGGCCGGACCGGCCGGTCCTGGTGTTCCTGCAGGGCGGGCCGGGCCAGGAGGCGCCGCGGCCCGTGAAGGGAGCTCCCGGCTGGTTGCCGCGGGCGCTGCAGGACTACCGCGTGCTGATGCTGGACCAGCGCGGCACCGGGCGGTCGACGCCCGTCGGCGCGCTTCCCGGCCGCACGCCCGCCGAGCAGGCCGAGTACCTGGCGCACTTCCGCGCCGACTCGATCGTGCGCGACGCCGAGCTGATCCGCGCGCGGCTGGGGGTGGACCGGTGGAGCGTGCTGGGTCAGTCGTTCGGCGGGTTCTGCGCGCTGACCTACCTCTCCCACGCGCCGCAGAGCTTGCGCGAAGCGTTCTTCACCGGCGGTCTCCCGCCGGTGAAGCGGCATCCCGACGAGGTCTACACCGCGACGTCCGAGACGCTGCTGGAGCGCAACCGCCGCTACTACGAGCGCTACCCCGCCGACCGCGAACGCGTGCGCGGGCTGCACCCGCGCCTGGCGGCCGGTGAGCTCTCGCTCCCCGACGGCACTCCCCTCACGCCGCGGCTGTTCCGGCAGCTCGGCAGCGTGCTGGGCGCCGGTGAGGGCGCCGAGACGCTGCACTACCTGCTCGAGCGCGAGCCGGAGTCGCCGGCCTTCGCCCACGACGTCGCGGCGATGCTCCCCTTCTCCGCGCGCAACCCGCTCTACGCCGTGATCCACGAAGCGTGTTACGCCGACGGCCACGCCACGCGCTGGTCCGCCGAGCGGGTGCGCCCGGCTGCCTACGACGAGGACGTCACGCTGTTCACGGGCGAGCACGTGTTCCCGTCGGTGTTCACCGACCTGCCCGGGCTCGCGCCGCTGCGCGAGGCGGCCGAACTGCTCGCCGAACGCGAGTGGCCGCGCCTCTACGACGAGGACGCGCTGCGCCGCTGCGACGTCCCGTGTGCGGCGGCGATCTACGCCGAGGACGCCTACGTCGACCGCCGGTTCTCCGAGGAGACCGCGCGGCTGATCCCCTCGATGCGGCCGTGGGTGACCAACGAATACGAGCACAACGGCCTGCGCGTGGCCGGGGAGCACGTGCTCGGACGGCTGATCGACCTCGCCCGCGGCCACGTCTGAGCCGGGTGGAAAAGAAGTGCCCGGATGCCGCGCGGAATTGGTGAGCGTGTTACGATCGGTTTTGTTATCACGCGAACCGCTTCGTTATCAGGTCGTTTCCCGCCGCGGCAACCGAGCAATTCCATCGCTCCGGAAAACCCGGCCGTTACCGGATTCGGACGTGGTTTTTCCCACGCTCGGACAATTTCCCTTTTCCCGGTTACTGCGGCAGAATCCCGCCATTGCCCAACGTCGGGCACAGTTCGAGTGGGGAGTTCGCCGTGAAGAAACCGCTGGGCCGACTGGCGGGCGCCGTGCTCGCCGGCGCCGCCCTGACCATCGCATCCGCGCCGGCCGCGTTCGCGCAGGACGACCCACCCGCCCCGACCGAGACCACGGTGACGTCGGAGACCTCGGAGACCACCACAGACTCCGCGACGCCCACCACGTCGGAGACGAGCCCGTCGGACACGCCCACCACGGAGTCGGGCACCCCGACGACCGACGCGCCGCCGAGCGAATCGCCGAGCGCGCCCGGCGCGACGTCGCCGGGCGACCCCCAGGTGCAGACCACCGAAGCGCACCACTCCCCCGCGCAGAATCGGAGCGACGCCGGAACGTCCGATGAGGACCAGCAGGACGCCGACGAAACGTCCGGTAGCGCGGAACCGGGCGACGGCTACACGGACAACGCCGGCCACGGGTTCATCGGCCTCGGCGGCGAAGGCGTGCTGGTGATCGCGTGCGCGCAGGGCGCGCCCGGAAACCTCGCGACGCTCGGGCTGACCGTCACCGCCGGTCCGGACCAGGACGGCGCCGACGGCCGCTACTGGAACTACGACGTGCGCGTGACCGACGGCTACACCGGCACCACAGCTCCGTTCAGCTGGACCTGCGGCACCGAGGAAGGCCACGGCGACGCGACCTTCGAGCAGGAGCAACCGCCCACTTCGGACACTCCCACCCCGACCGATACCCCGACTGACACGCCGACGGACACCAGCTCGCCCGACGACACCGGCACGCCCGACTCACCGGACAGCCCCGCGACGTCGGCGACCGCGTCCGGCAGCACCGCCTCCGTCACCACTGGTTCGGTGCGCAGCACCACGCGCCCGACCGTCCAGGTCCGGTACGCACCGCAAGGTGGCGTCGAGACCGGGTTCGGCGGCACGGCCCGGTTCTGGTTCTGAGCCGATGACGACCAAGCTTCGCCGCACGGCCACGGCCACGGCCGCCGCCGCGCTCGCGCTGGCGGTCGTGGTGGCCGGCTGCGGTTCGTCGGACCCCGCTCCGGCCGCGGCGCCGAAACCGGTGCCCGCGAGCGTGCCGGTCACCAAGCCGTTCAAGGGCCTGCGCCCGACGGAGGTGTCGATCCCGAAGATCGGCGCGAAGTCGAGCCTCATCTCGGTCGCGGTGAACCTGCAGGGCAAGATCTCCGTGCCGTCGGTGAAGACGCCGATGCAGGCCGCGTGGTACCGCCTGTCCCCGGTGCCCGGCGAGGTCGGGCCCGCCGTGGTGCTGGGTCACGTGGACGGCGACAAGAAGCCGGGCATCTTCTACCGGCTCAAGGACCTCGCACCCGGTGACGAGGTGGATATCGACCGCAGCGACGGCAAGAAGCTGAAGTTCACCGTCGCGCGCGTCACGCAGGTGCCGAAGGACCAGTTCCCCGAGGACGCGGTCTACGGCAACAGCAGCAAACCGGAGCTGCGGCTGATCACGTGCGGCGGCGTGTTCGACCACGCCGAGCACAGCTACGTGGACAACATCGTCGTGTACGCCGACTTGGCGTCCTGACGGCGGCTCAGCCGACGAGGGCGTGGACCGCGGCGTACCCGATCGCCGCGGCTCCCACGCCCGCCACGACGCTCAGCACGACGTTGGCCACCGCGGGCCAGTACGCGCGCCGTTCGAACAGGCGCACCGTCTCGTAGCCGAACGTGCTGTACGTCGTGAGCGCTCCGCAGAAACCGGTGCCGGCGAGCAGCGACACGGCCGTGGGCAACGCGGAGCCAGCGCCGGCGAGCCCGCCGAGGATCAGGCACCCGGTGAGGTTGACGACGAAGGTGCCCCACGGAAAGGGGCTGCCGTGGCGCGCCTGCACGAACCGGTCGGTGAGGTAGCGCAGCGGCGCGCCGACGACCGCGCCGGCGATCACGAGCAGGAACGTCACGGCTCGACCGCCCTCTCGCGCCGGACGAACGCCCACCGCGTGAGCCCCATGCCGAGCGCCACGGCGGGCAGCACCGCCACGAGCGTGACCACGAGGTAGCCGAGCGCGACGCCGGCCTCACCCGAGCCCAGGAGCCCCCGGATTTCGACGCTGTAGGTCGAGAACGTGGTGTAACCGCCGAGGATCCCGATCCCGAGGAACGGCCGCACCAGCCGGTGCGCGGTCCACGCTTCGGTGACGACGACCATGAGGATGCCGATGAGGAAACAGCCGGACACGTTGGTCAGGAAGGTCGCCACCGGGAAGTGCCCGGGCTGGGTCGGGAGCAGTACGGCGAGGCCGTAGCGGGCGAGGGCGCCGATTGCGCCGCCGAGGGCGATCACGGCGAGCACCGGCGCGTGCTCGCGCAGTGCGATCCAGCGTGCGGGTGGCCGGCGACGGCCGGGAGCGGCCGGCGGGTCAGGTGATTCGGGCACAGATGTCTCCTACTCCAGGGTGAGCACAGCGGTGCCCTCGGCTCGAGTAGGGACTGTTGGCAGTGGTAACTGCGGTTGTCCGGGAACCCCGTGGTCCGGCGTCCCGGGCGGCGAGCCCCACCGCCGCACCGGGCACCAGGGTACCGGATCAGCTCCGCAGGGCCGTCAACGCGGGCGCGAACATGGTCGCCTTGATCGCGCCGAGCGTGCCGCGGTCCTTGCCGGCGAGCGATGCGACGACCTCGACGGCGGTGGACCGCAGCGCGGCTTCGTCGGCCGTCGCGTCGACCAGGCCCAGGTCCCGGGCCTGCGGGCCACCGAAGCGCCGTCCGGTGGTCATCGACGCGACCGCGGCGGCCGGCGTGAGCTTGGCCTGGATGAGCGCGGCCATGCCGGGCGTGAACGGGATGTTGATGTCGGCTTCGGGGAAGCAGAAGAAGCCGCGGTCGGTGCGCATCACGCGGAAGTCGTGGGCCATCGCGAGCATCGCGCCGGCGCCGAAGGCGTGCCCGTTCACGGCGGCGACGGTGGGCACCGGCAGCGCGAGCACCCGGGCGAGCAGTTCGTGCACCGAGGTCACGTACTTGGCGGCCTCGTCGCCGTGCGCCGTGAGCCACTCCAGGTCGAGGCCGTTGGAGTAGAACTTGCCGCCGCCGATCGTCACGAGCGCGGCGGGCGCCGTGCCGGCGGTGACGGTGTCGAGGTGCGTGGTCACCTCCTCCAGCCACTCCGGCGAGAAGCGGTTCTCGTCGGCACCGAAGTCGAGAACCGAAACGGCGTCGTGCTGCGTGAGGGTCGGCATCGCGGAGTCCTTTGCTCAGGCGGTGTGGGTGGTTTTTCCGGTCCGGGACGGGCGCCGCTTCGGCGGCGGGAGCGCGAGGACGGCGCTCACCGCGGCGGCGAGCCGGCGGCGGCTGTCCTCGCCGACGCGGCCTTCGGCCAGCTCGCGGCGCAGCAGCGCGGTCGGCAGGTCGACGACACACGCGGTGATGACCTCGACGGCCGCGCCGTCGCCACGCTGCCACAGCTCGCGCGCGAGGCGGACGAGCAGGCGCACCAGGCGTTTGTCCAGAGCGTGCAACGCTTCGGCGACCTCGCTGGGCAGCTGCGGGCCGAGCACGCGGTGGGGCGAGACAGTGATCATCAGCCGCGCCGCGTCGGGGCGCAGCCGTGCGACCACGGCGGGCGCGTCCGCCGCGGCGACGACGGCCGCGACGGGCCCCTCGGCGGCGAGAGCCTCGTCGACCAGGTTTTCCTGCACGTCGAGGAAGTGCGTGGCGCCGCGCAGCCAGGCGCGCCCGACGAGCGCGGGCAGTGAGCCGAAGCTGTGGTAGATCGTGCTGTTCGGCACGCCCGCTTCGAGCGCGAGCGCGCGCACGGTGACCTCCTCCGGGCCACGCTCGGCCACGAGCCGCTCGGCGACGTCGAGCAGCCGTTCGGGGTCGTGGATTCGTGGCCTGGGCACGAAAGCGAGAGTAACGGAACATGTGCTCCACAACAACGGTGTTGTGGAGCACATGTTCGAAAACTCCTGGCGCGCGGTTCAGTCGGCGACGAACACGCAGTCGCGGCCGTCGCGGGCGCGCACGTCGGGGTCGTCGAGCCAGTGGCCACCGTCGGCGAGGTAGCGGAAGCGAAGCTCGGCGCCGGAGCGGACTTCGACGGCCGCGGAGCGGGTGCCGTTGGAGCGCTTGCGCAGTTCGTGCCGCCCCGGTTGCCAGTCGTTGAAGTCGCCGACGACGCTGACGGGCCCCGGCGGGGTGTCCAGCGGCAGGACGAACGTCACCTTCCGGTTCGCCTCACCGACCCGGCTGGTCTTGATCACGCGCGATTTCCCTTCGCTTTCCGGCGGTTTCGCCGAAAATCGTGCCACGCCTTCGCGCGCACCGGGCCGCGAACCACCTGCCCGTCCGGGTGAACTCAAGGTTTGCGGCCGCGGACCTCCTTCACCGTCTTGTGCGGGAACCGGCGCTCCACATGGGACTGGGCGGCCGAGCCGCTGGTGACGTACACCGTCTCCTCCTTGTCCTGCAACGGCCGCAGCACGGTGCGCATGAATTCCCGGCGGTCCTCGAGGTACGGCCCGAGCACGTCCTCCCCCGCCGGGCACACCGCCATGCAGTAGGCCGCCTTGTAGTTGGCCTTGAAGGACAGGCTCTGCCACATCGACGCGTTCTCGGAATCCGTGACACGCGAACGGAATTCGGCGCCGTCGCCGCTGTCGGCCACGGTCTCGACCCACTCGGTGAACCCGCCCATGAACTCGCGGTAGTTGTGCGTGGAGCACGCCGCCCAGTCGAACTCGCCGGTCTTGGCGATCGCGCCGACCGGGCACGCGGCCACGCACAGCTTGCACTCCACGCAGGGGTTGTAGTCCAGCGCTTCGCCGTACTCGGACACCTCGGCGTCGACGAGCAGCGTCGCGAGCAGGACGAAGTTGCCGAACTTCGGGTGGATCACGTTGCGGTGCAAGCCCATCACCCCGAGCCCGGCCGCGACCGCGACGGTCTTGTGGGCCACCACCCAGATCCGGCCGGGGAAGCGGTCCATCTCCATCGGGAACGTGGCCGACGGGTTCAGCGCGCGGTGGCCGGCGTCCTGCAGCGCGCGGGTGATCGTGCGGGCCGCTTCGTTGATGATCTCGCCGCTGCGGTGGAACTCCTGGTTCGCGACACTGCGCGCGGGGGTGCGCACGTTGTCGCGGTTCATCCGCACGACCAGCGAGACGAGACTGCGCGTGCCGGGCAACGCCGAGAGCACGTGCGGGCGCTCCCCCGCCAGGTCGGGGTGGTCGAGCGACACCGCCGCGACGTCGTCGGCCCCCGCCGCCAGCGCCAGCTCGCGCAGCCACGCCGCGTCGATCGCCCCGGGCCGCGCGGGGACGCCCCGTTCCAGCACCGCCCGCACCGAAGGGTGGGCGGCGAGTTTGCGCGGTAGCTCGGTCACGGCAACGCCTCCATCAGTAGGAATTTCCAACTTACCGTCCCACGAGCTGAGTCCGATAGCAAGACCGACTCGGCGCACCAAAAGGGGGGACGCGGCCCCGAGGCCACGTCCCCCGTCGGCCGGGCGCCGGTCAGCCGGTGACCGAGATGTCGTCGAGCTGTTCCGCGGCCGGGCGGACCGGGTACAGGTCGCCACCCGGCGGGGCCGGGATGTGCGGCAAGGCCGCACGCGCCTGGGCGTCACCCGCGTCGGCTGCGGCGTGGACGCTGTCGAGGGCCGCGTACTGCAGGAAGTTCAGGTCCGGCAGTGGCCACTGCGACGCCCCGCCCGTCGCGGCCGGCAGCAGGTGGTCGACGGCCTTGAACAGGCTGCCGCCCTCCGGGGTGCGGTAGCTCCACAGGTCGACGCCGACGTGGCGGCCGATCTGCGCGAGCCGGGTGAGCGCGACGAGGTTGAACGTGTGGTAGTGGAAGCTGCGCGTGCGCGTCGACTCCTCGGGCTGGCTGCCGTCGGCGGCGATCTGGTGGTCCAGGCGCGTCTTCTCGGCGGCCAGCACGATCTGCCCGGCCAGCGTCCGGTCGCCGGTGTAGAGCGCGATGCCCGCGGTGAGCATGTCGTAGAACGAACCGTGGTTGTTGGTCTCGGCGGCTTCGTCCTTGCCGTTCTGGCTCGTGCGCAGCCAGGTCAGGAAGTCGGCCGACCAGCCCTGCATCGCCGTCGCGTCGGTCTTCGACCACCCGGGCGCACCCGTGCTCAGGATCTGCGCGGCGTCGAGCACCTGCGTGAAGGTGTAGGCGAATTCGATGATGCCGATCCCGCGGCCGTCGTTCTTGCACGGGATGCCCTGCGCGAAGTTCAGGTTCGGGTTCATCTTCGTGGCCGCGTCGAGGAACCACGTGCGCAGGTCGAGGGCGGCGCGCTGCGCGTACTCCGGCTTGCGCGTGTAGAACCAGGCGAGCGAGAGCTGGTAGATCGAACTGAACGCCGTGAGCCGCTCGGCCTTGTCGGGCACGGCGGTGGTCTCGGGGTTGAGCACGCCGTCGCGCTGCACGTACGGGCAGCCTTGCGGGTTGTCAGCGGTCGCGGACTGGCTCGGCCACCAGTACGGCGCGAGGCTCAGGTAGTCGTGCTTGTCGCCGCTCGGGGGCACGCGGTCCTTGTCGACGACCGTCCACGGGCCCTTGGTCAGGGCCGCGTCGGCCTGCTTGAGCAGGTCGCCGAGCGACGTGCGCAACGTTCTGTCGCCGAGCAGCAGCCCCACGCGGTTCTTCGTGAGCCGGGCCCCGTCGAGGACCACGGTGTCGGGCCGGCACGCGAGGGACCCGATCGGCAGCGAGCACACCGACACCGGCGGCTGCTGCGCGGGGGCGGCGCCGGCCGCGCCCGCCGCGGTGGCGAGCAGGCCGGTGACGGTGGCGAGGACGAGGGAGAGCCGGCCCAGCCGGCAACGGGACCGTGAAGGAGGCAGCACCGCAACTCCGTTCATGTATCTGAATAACTAGCAGATATGTGAACCCAACTTAGGCAGTCGAACGGTCCGGGCCCAGTCGGCAGCACGGCCCAGCGTTACGAAACCGCAGTTGCAGCGCGACCATCCGCCGTTGCGTCTCGCTCTAGGCTGCCGGCGTGTTGTGCCTCAGCTGCGGTGCCCCACTGCCGGCCGGGCCCGGAAAACAGGGCGGACGGCGGCCGCGGTTCTGCTCCGGCGCGTGCCGGCAGCGCGCGTACCGGCGCCGGGTCCGGACCACCCGGCCCGGTGCGGGCTGCACCGGACGGCGCACGGAGCTCGCGACGCTGCGCCGCCTGCTCACCCGCCACCGGCTCGTGACGATCACCGGCCCGGGCGGCATCGGCAAGACCCGGCTCGCGGCCGAGCTCACCGCACCCGTGCTCGATGTGTCCACTGTGGATCCAGCGGTGCCGCCGGACGCCGGCGTCGTTGTCCTGGACGGCTGCGACCACCGTCCCGGCGCCACCGCGGCGCTGATCCGGCGGCTGCTGGGCGAACGGCCGGAGCTGCGGCTCGTGGCCACGAGCCGCGGCCCGCTCGGCGTCGAGGGCGAACAGGTGCTCCCGCTGCGCGGCCTGTCCCCCGCCGACGCGGCGCGGCTGCTCGTGGACCGGATCCACCGGCTGGACCCGTTCTTCGCCGTGCGCCCCGCCGACGTCACGGACCTGTGCCGCGTCCTCGAAGGCGTCCCCGCGGCGCTCGAGCTGGCCGCGCCGCGCGTCCGCCTGCTCGGTCCGGCCGGCGCGGCCGAAGGCCTCACGACGGCGCTCGACCTCACGCCCGGCAACCGGTCCGTGCGCGCTGACCTCGAACGCGATCACCGGCGGCTCGCGCCGGCCGAACGCGCGGCGTGGCACCGGCTGGCAGTGCTGCCCGGGCCGTTCGACGCCGAGCTGGCGGCCGTCCTCGGCGCCGGCCCCGGTGTGCTGGACCGGCTGGTGACGACGTCGCTGCTCGTGCCCGAGCCCGCGGCCGACGGCACGACCGGCCTGCGCCTGTGGGCGGCCGGCCGCGCGTTCGCCCGCGAACAGCTCGACGCCGAAGGGGGCGCGGACGCCGCGTTCGAGGCGCTCGCGGCCCACCTCGTGGCGCAGGTCGAACCGCACCTGCCGGCGTTCCTCCTGCCCGACGGCTTGTGCCGCCGGCTCGTCGCGCGCGCCGACCACGTGCTCGCGGCGATCGGCTGGCTCACCGCGCGGGACGACGCACGGCTCGCCGTGCTGGCCTGCGGGCTCGCCCGGGCGTGGCTCGCGCTGGGGCGCCACCTCGCCGAGAGCGAACGGCTCGTGCGCGCCGCGCTCCCCCACGTCGCCGGTCAGCCGGACCTCACCGCGTCGCTGCTGGCCGCGCTGTGCAAGGCCGCGCACCGCGCCGGCCGCTACGGTGAGCAGCTGCGGATCGGTGCGGACGCGCTGGCGCTGGAGTCCACACTGGACCGTCCGGCGCGCGTCGCGTCGCTCCACGACCTCCTCGCAGCCGGGCATCGCGCGGCCGGCTCGCCGGCGCACGCGGACGGGCACTACCGCGCGGCGCTGTCGCTCGCCCGCGAACTCGATGACCCGGCCGTGCTTTCGTTGCTGCTCAACGATCTCGCGTGGGCCGCACTGGAATCGGGCGACGTCACGGAGGCGCGGGAAGTGCTCGGCGAAGGCCTCCCGCTCGCCCGCGCGCACGCGACCCCCGGCCGGCTCGCGAGCGTGCTGCACACCGCCGGCACCGTCGCCCTCGCCGCCGGCGACCACGCGACGGCCGAGGCCCGTTTCGTGGAAGCCCTCCTCGTCACCACCCCCACCGACGGCCTCAAGGTGCCCTACTTCGCCGAGGGCCTCGCCATCGTCCTGACCACCCGCGGGGACCACGAGCGCGCCCTGGGCCTGTTCGCCTGCGCCGACGCCGTCCGCCTCGGCCTGGGTGCCGTGGCCGAACCCGCGTGGCGCCGGCGCGTCCGCTCGGCCGCCGCCACCGCGACCGCCGCTCTCGACCACCGCCGAGCCCGCGCCGCCACTCGCGCCGGCGCGCGCGTCTCCCTCGCCGCCGCCGTCGCCCACGCCCTCGACGCGAGCGAGCACTTCCACGCCACCGGCCACGACGGGCTGACGCCCCAGGAGCACACCGTCGCCGCCCTCGTGACCGACGGCCTGACCAACCAGCAGATCGCGCGCCGCCTCGGCATCGCCCCGCGCACGGTCGCCACCCACCTCGAACGCATCCGCGCGAAACTCGGCGTCCGCCCCCGCTCCGCGCTGGCCGCCTGGTTCACCCGCACCGCCGCCGACGGGTGAGACGGCTCATGCCACCGAGCCCGTGGGGTCACCGCATCGTCCGAGTGGTATGCCACTTCCCGGACACGAGCCGGCTCGACGGAATGAGGGGACAGCGCATGGCTTCCGGGAGGAGCGACGGAGATACCTGGGACCTGGCCTCCAGCGTCGGGGTGACCGCCACCG
>NZ_JBITBT010000040.1:0-84181 GCF_044452505.1 Amycolatopsis sp. NPDC051903
CGACCTCGCGGGTGTCGCCTTGGGCGACCGTGTTGGTGGCGATCAGGCCGAGGGTGCCGTTCCTCTGTAGGAGTGAGGTCGCACGGAGAAAGAAGCAAGGAAGATCAGCGGTGCGCCACAGTGGGTGTCGTGAACGTCAACAAGGTCCGCCGGTGCGCCCTCTATGCCCGACTCAGCATCACGAAAGAAGAGTCTGTCTCGATCATCCGCCAGCTTGATTCCTGCCGCAGTTACGCCGAGGCTCGCGGGTGGGAGGTCGTCGGCGAGTTCATCGACGACGGCGTCTCTGCGACCGCCAACCGGCCAGAAGACCGCAAGGGCTGGACAGCGTTGCTTGCCGCAGGCGGCTTCGACGCCGTGGTGATCTGGAAGGTGGACCGGCTTGCGCGGCGAGTGCTGGACTTCCTCCATGCCGACGAGATGCTGCAGCAGTGCAGCGCGGGGCTCGTGGCGGTTGAGGATCCGATCGATATGACCAGCCCGCAGGGCCGTGCCTTCGCGGTGATGCTTGCCGTGTTTGGTGAGATGGAGGCGGAGGCCATCAGGGCACGCGTTCGCTCGGCGCGGGCCCATCTCATTAAGGATGGCCGCTGGGCTGGCGGAGGCATCCCGTACGGCTATCTCTCAGCGGCGAACCCGAACGGACCAGGGCGAGTTCTTGTCAAGGATCCGGAGCGTCTCCAGTGGCTCACGAAGGCCGTCATGATGGCACTGAACGGTGCCACTGTTTACGGGATCACGAAGTGGCTGACCGACGAAGGCGCGCCGCTCCCCGGCGGTCGGAGTAGCAAGCGCACGCCGGGAAACGTCGAATGGAACTATCACACGGTTAACCGACTGCTGCGGAACCCCATCCTGGCCGGGATGATGCCGCGCAACCCGGGTCGCGGCAGGAACGCCAAGGATGTCGACCCGTTCGCGGTCGTCCGCGACGAGCGCGGCCTTCCTGTGATCAATAAGTCACTTGCAGTGATCACGCTCGACGAGTTCACGGCGTTGCAGGACATCCTCAACTCACGAGAGAGTCCGCAGGTCCGCAAGCGACGCAGCAGGGAGACAACCAGCCCATTTCTGTCGCGTGTCGCGTCCTGCGACACCTGCGACGTGTACATGTGTCGCGGGACGAACCAGAAGCGCCCAATCCTCTACTGCCCGAAGTGCAAACAGACGCTGAGCCGGGCAACGCTCGACCCGTACCTGGTGAAGCGCCTCCTCGCGGAGCGGGGAGGCGAGCCGCTCGCTGGGGTGACCGTACAGGACAGTTGGGACACGGTCGGCGCCGACGACCTGGCGCGGCGAGAAATCCTCCTTACGCAGCTGGAGAGCCTGCGCATTCGCCGCGGCGTCGTCGGGCGGTATTTCGATGAAGAGCGGGTGCTGCTTCGATGGCTTCCCGCCGGCGGCGGTGGTCATTCCGATCCCGCCGGGCCCTCCAAGGCGCGTTGAAGCGGGCGTCGCCGGACGTGTTGCAGCGCAAACCACACGCCATTCGGGCACACTGGTGAACTGTGACGGAAGGAACCACCGAGATCACCGGGCCACAGGCGTTGTACCAGCTAAATCACGAGCTGGATGGGTCGTCTACGTCCGTGCGCGAGAATCTGGTCGACATCTTGACGCGGGAACTGCTCGGACCAATCCACGGTCCCGAGGAGGTGCTGCCGTTCAGTCCTCGGTCGCAGTACCTCGTGGGCCACATCGCTCCGGTCAAGCTCTCCGGCGCTGCGCTGAGGTACGACGACTCTGAGGGGACCGCAGAACGCGGTTACCTGGTCGAGGCGCGGATGGATGAGGACGCTGTCCGCGAGCAGCGTGGTGTGCCGGCGTTCGCCGCCGACGAGACCGAGGCCGACGCGGAGGACGACGACCCCGAGGACCGCACGCCGAAGCAGGGATTGATGATTCCGGCGTCGATGGGCCTGCGGTTCCAGGTCCCGCCCGGCCTTGAGGCTTTCACTGTCACGGCGTCGTGGGGCACCTATTCGACGATCGAGACCGACAAGGTGACCAAGGCTGGCCGCAAGGTCAGGCACTACCAGCGCACGCCGATCGAGGAGCCGCGGACGATTGCGTTGGCCGACCTCACGGTGGGGCGCACGACGACGATTCCACTGCGGGAGTCGATCTGCCTGCGAGTGGACCGGTACGACGACCTCCAGTACGGCCGCGTGCTCGTCGAGATCGCGCTGTGCAACGACCGAGAAACCCCGATGCCGATCCCGGTTAGCATGTGGATGTTCCAGACCAAGCTGCGCGTCGATGCGGGCGGCGTCGAGGTGTTCCTGCCGGTGCGGGACGTGTTGGAGCAGGACTGGCCGGAGCACGACGAGGAAGTCCAGCGGCTGAACCTCCAGTACCGCAATCGCCTGGAGTTCGCGGTCGGCCGCACCTGCTCGGTCGAGTGGGTCGCGCGGAACGGCGCACGGCGTGCGACCGAGGTCTCGACGACGTGGCTGCCGGTTGCCGAGACGCCGCAGACCCGCGCGCTGTCTGCCGCCGATGCGCAGACGGAAGGGGCTGCGGAGGAAGTGAAGCTGCTGGGCCAGGCCGTGATGTCGATGGACGCATTGTCGCGCGTGACATCTGACGAGGTTCGTGCCAGCCTTCAGCCGCTGATCGACGGCTACGGCGTCTGGCTCGACAAGCAGACCCAGATTGCCGCGACCTTGCCACCACACCTGCAGGAGACGGCGGAGTTGGTGCTGTGGGAGGCCAAGCAGGCGCACCAGCGGCTGGTCGACGGTCTGGAGCACCTCGGCGGAGACGAAGAAGCGCTGCGCTGCTTCCAGTTCATGAACCGGGTGATGCGCGACCAACGAGTGGCCTCACAAGTGGCAGCCGCACGTTCCTCTGATTTGTCGATGACGATCGACCAGGCACAAGCCAAGGTGCGCGAGAAGGGTGCGGATTCGGCGTCGTGGCGGCCGTTCCAGCTCGCGTTCATCCTGATGCAGCTCGGCGCGCTGACCGACCCGACGGCGCCGTGGCGCAGTGCTGACCATCAGGCGCGCGTCGAGTTGCTGTTCTTCCCGACCGGTGGTGGAAAGACCGAGGCATACCTGGGCCTTGCGGCGTATACGTTCGCGATCCGTCGACGTCAGGGCGTTGTGCAGTCGGCCGACGGGCCGCTCGACGGGCGCGACGGCGTCGCGGTGCTGATGCGGTACACACTGCGCCTCCTGACCGCCCAGCAGTTCCAGCGCGCTACCGCCCTGGTTTGCGCCGCCGAGCTGGCCCGACTCGATCAGGAGGAAGTCTGGGGCGTCGAGCCGTTCCGGATTGGGCTGTGGGTCGGCACGGATGTCAGCCCGAAGCGGTTCGAAGAGGCGGACGAGCAGCTCACCAAGGCCAACGAGTACGGGTCTCACCGTCTGACCGTGCTCCAGATCCAGCGGTGCCCCTGGTGCGGCACGCCGATCACCGCCGCGCAGGTGAAGACCGACTCCACAGTGCGGCGTGTGTTCGTGTACTGCGGCGACGAGCTGGCCCGCTGTCCGTTCGCCAAGGGCGGCACCGTGACCGAGGGCCTCCCGGTGCTCACCGTCGACGAGGAGATCTACCGGCTCGCACCCGGGTTCGTGATCGCCACCGTCGACAAGTTCGCACGACTTGCCCGCGAGGGTGAAGCCGCGGCCCTCTTTGGATACGTGA
Organism: Amycolatopsis sp. NPDC051903; assembly: GCF_044452505.1. Lineage (NCBI taxonomy): Bacteria > Bacillati > Actinomycetota > Actinomycetes > Pseudonocardiales > Pseudonocardiaceae > Amycolatopsis > Amycolatopsis sp. NPDC051903. The sequence goes on from NZ_JBITBT010000040.1 coordinate 3,652, forward strand.
GCCGCCGCTGCGGCAGGCACGGGTACGTGCACCCGGATTACACGAACTGCGGCATCACCACGACCCACCCGGCCACAAGGGACGGGCACCCCGCGGCGACAGTGCGCCCGGTCGACCGGCTCCGCCCCCCGGACCTGATCATCCAGGACGAATTGCACCTGATCACCGGGGCGCTGGGCACCTCGGTGGGACTGTTCGAGGTCGCGGTCGAGACCCTGTCTTCGTGGGAGACTCCGGAAAATGCGCCCGTGCGACCGCTGATCGTGGCATCGACCGCAACGGTGCGCAACGCACAGGAGCAGGTGCGCGGGCTGTACGGGCGGCAGGTGGAGATCTTCCCGCCGCAAGTGCTCGACGTGGCCGACACCTTCTTCTCCCAGGAAGTGCCGATCGACCGGAAGAACCCCGGCCGCCAGTACGTCGGAGTGAGCGCTCAGGGCGTACGCCTGTCGAGTGCGGAGATCCGGGTGGCGGAGGTCTTGCTGTCGGCCGGCCAGCTCCTGTTCGACCGTGCCGGGACGGCTGCCGACCCGTACATGTCCCTGGTCGGCTATTTCAACGCGACCCGCGAGCTCGCCGGCATGGCCCGGTATGTGGCCGATGACGTGCAGAACCGGGTGAAGCGACCGCGCAAGGACTCCGGGTTCCCGTCTCGGCTTGGCGCGTCCTTCGGCCTGCTCAACGTCGGCGAGCTGACATCTCGTATCGCATCGGCGGAGATCGGTCGCACGCTGGACCGGCTCGGGCTGGAGTTCGACAGCGACTACGACACCACCGAGGCCTTCCGTGCGCGACTCGCCACGAGGGACGCGGGGAAGAAGACACCTACGCGCACAGACGCACCGTTCGACGTCGTGCTTGCGACCTCGATGCTCCAGGTCGGGGTCGACGTGCAGCGCCTCGGGCTGATGCTGGTGGTGGGACAACCGAAGAACACCGCCGAGTACATCCAAGCGTCCTCCCGCGTCGGCCGAGATCCCTCCGGGCGGCCGGGCCTCGTCGTGGCGCTCGGCAACTGGGCGCGGCCCCGCGACCTGGCCCACTTCGAGCAGTTCCGCCACTACCACGACACGTTCTACGCCCAGGTCGAGGCGCTGTCCGTCACGCCATACTCGCCGACATCCCTGGCGCGCGGGATCGACGGGGTGCTGGTGAGTGCGGTGCGTGTCGTCCAGGCGCCGCTGGGCGACGGTCTGTCGCCTGAGCGGAGCGCTTGGCTGATCAAGGACCAGCGCGACGCGGTCGAGGCGCTGGTCGGACGGCTCAAGGCGCGGATCGCCGCGGCCGCGCAGAGCGACGATGCCGCGAAACAGGCCAATGACTTGCTGGTCAATCGCATCGACAGGTGGAACGAACGCGCCAAACGCGCCGGCGAGATGAGTAAGACGCTTGTCTACGAACGCACTGGTGAAGGCGACAAGTACTTGCCGCTGATCATCAGTCCCGAGAACGCCAAGGCGTCGGTCGGCGGGTCGGTGCAGGCGCCGTTCGTGATCGCGAACTCGATGCGTGAGGTGCAGCCCGAGATCAACCTGCTTGTCAGCCCACTGCCCGAGAGGCTCTTCTCACGGGCACCCGACGGTGTCACCGAATGGACGCTGCCCACAGGAGACGACGACTGATGAGCGAGATCCTCACCCCCGAACCCGCGAGCGCATCGGAAATGCTGCACGACGACGAGCAGGTGCTCGACCCGCTCGCCGATGTTGAGGAAGGCGCGGCCAAGAACCGTGCCAAGGTCGGCACCGCACGCCCCTCGTCGCTGCTGTACACCTACGGTCCCGGCGCGATCATGGACCTGCCGGGCTTCTCGGTGATGCCTGCCGGCCTCGACGACTGGGAACCGATCTGGAAGCGTCGCGAGCACATCCCGACGATCCTCGAACCCCGCCTCCTGAACGTCGTTCGGCTTCACCTCGGCCCCCAGGTCGACACTCTGCGGCGCTACCCGTGGCAGCCGAAAAAGGGTGCGATGTCGAAGGAAGGCTCCGACCTTGGTGTTCCGGCGCGGGTGTTCCCGCAGTGGTTGCGGTGCACCGGGTGCGACTTCCTCGGCCCGCTTCCACGGTTCAGCTACACCAACACACATCCGTTCCGGCCCGATCTGGCACAGTTCAGCCACAAGAGTTGCCCTGGTCGCGGTGGGCAAAAGACCGGGTCGACCAGTCGCAAACGTGAGAGCCCAGCGGTTCCCGCCCAGCACCTGCTGACCTGCACCAACGGGCACCTCGACGAGTTCCCGTACAAGCTGTGGGTTCATCGCGGCGGCACCTGCCCGAAAGCCGAGAACCCTGATCTGAAGATGCGCGACGCCAACGTCGGCAAGAGCGTGGGCTCCACGATCACCTGCGCCTCCTGCGGAGCCGCCCGTGGCATGGCCGAAGCGCAGGGCGCGATCGGACGGGAGAAGATCCCGCAGAAATGCCGCGGGCGCCACCCGCACCTGAACGCGTTCGACGCCGCATGCGACGCACAACCGGCCCTGATCATGATGGGTGCGTCAAACCTGTGGTTCTCCTCCACGCAGCGCATCATCGTCATGCCCCGCACCGACGCCGAGGAGAAGGAAGCGCTCGCCGACAAGCTGCGCGCGGAGCTGGGCGTCGACCAAGTTCAGAAGTTCGGTGAACAGATCCCAGTAATCCGGGCGCTCGCGACAGCACGCGACATCGACTTGACCGGTGTCACCGACGACGACATTGCCGAAGCCGTCGCCGACGTACTTGCTCCCGCCGACTCCGAGGAGGTCCGCCACGAGAAGCTCGCGAAGTGGGACCCGGTCGAGCTGCTGGTGCCCGAGTGGCGGTACCTGCAGAAGCCGTCGCTGTTCCCGCAACAGCAGAACTCCAGCGGCCTCATGGTCACCGAAATGCAGCGCGGCACCCGGCTTCACCCACGGATCAGCCGGGTCGTCGCGGTCAACCAGATGAAGCGTGTCAACGCCGTGCTCGGCTTCACCCGGCTCGACGAGATGGACCGCGTCAACGACTTGGTCAGCCGGCTCGTCAAGCTCACCCGCAACGGCAAGCCGGCCTGGGTACCCGCAACCGAGGACCGCGGTGAGGGAATCTTTCTCCAGCTCGACCTCGACGCGGTCCAGGCGTGGGAGCAGGAGATCCGCGACTCCCCATTGTGGGAAGCGCACACGCTGGCGCACCACAATAACTTCGAACGAAGGTTTTCCGAAACCGCGAAGGTGGTCGACCCTGGCACGCGGCTGCCCTCGCCCCGGTACTGGCTGCTGCACACGTTCGCGCACATTCTGATCCGCGAGATGGCGATGTCCTGCGGCTACGGGGCGGCCAGCCTCACCGAGCGCATCTACGGGTGGACTGAAACACCGGAACGCGAGGGCGCGGCCGGGCTGCTCATCTGCACTGCCGCATCCGACAGCGAAGGCACGCTCGGCGGACTTGTTGCGCTCTCCGAACCCACCCGATTGCAGGGCCTGGTTGTCTCGGCGCTCCGCCGCGCCGCACGGTGCTCGTCCGACCCCGTCTGCGCGATGCGTACCCCACGCGATCCCGAAGACTTCCTTCACGGCGCCGCGTGCCATTGCTGCACATTCGCATCGGAGACCTCATGCGAGAAAGCCAACCGGTTCCTCGACCGACGCTTCGTGCTGAACCTCCCCACCGCCGCAGGCGACACCGTGCCCGGGTTCTTCGGGAGCGTGGATGCCCTCTGACCCGTACGGCGAGCTCGGCGAGTACCTCACAGCCAGCGAGGCCGTGGGGCTCGCCGTGCAGCTATCAACCGGTCAGCACGTGATCAAAGCACTGGGCACCATCAACGCATCCCGTCGCGAACGGGTCCGCGAACTGCTTGCCGCAGGTCGCCTCGGCCACACCGAGGTCGACCGGTCCATCGCGGTGCTCCACGCGATCGCTGGCGCTAAGGCCGTTCACCGTGACCTCACTCCAGTGTGGACCATGCCAGGGCACGAAGCCAAAGTCGGCCACCTCACGGGCGAATTTCATCGCCTCGTTCAAGCCGCCCGGCAGTCGATCACCTGCGCGACCTACAACTTCGAGCCCACCTCGCAGATGTGGACTGTGCTGAAGCAAGCTTCACAGCAGCCCGGAGTCGTCGTGACGGTCTACATCGATGGCGATAAGGCCGACTCCGCCAAGGTCAAGGCCCAGCTCCCGCGCGCCACCATCTACGAGTCCGCCGTGCTACCGAACGGCAAGCAGATCGTGAGCCACGCCAAGTTCGTCATCATCGACCACGAGGTACTGCTGCTCACTAGCGCCAACTTCTCCTTCAGTGCCGAGAACCGCAACGTCGAGTTCGGTCTCCTCGTTCGAGACTCCGCCCTTGCCGAGTCCGTCGAGGTCACGATGACCAGCAAACACGGAAGCCTTTATGATCTTGCGTGAGTGGGCTGCCGTCACGAGTTGGCGCGCCAACCTGGCAGCGGGCGTGTCCCTGAAGCAGGGGCCAACACTGGCCTGCACGTCATCAATGGAGCTGCAGGCGTGTGGTTAGCGTGCAAGATCGTCTCGGACACTCAATTACCCCATGTGCGTGGGGTGGCTTCGGGGCCGATGAGTGGGAACCTGCAGGTCAGCCGAGGATCCGCAGCGTTGTGGTTAGCGTGCGAGATCGTCCTCGGACACCATATGTGGTGAGATTTCCCCAAGTCTCTCAGAGCCAGCCGATCACCCTGCACATGGGTGGTCGGCTTCTGTTGTCGGATGCCTGCCCTGTGACGTTGGGGCGGTGGTGGGCATGACCGCCGTGGTTCCACCGATCATTCCCGGGGCAAGCCCTGATGGACCGCTGGCCAGCCTTATTCCAGCTGCCCAACCACTTCCCCTGCCAGTTGGTGCCCCTCGTGGTCGTCGCGCTGGTCTCGTCTACTCCCTCTCGCGTGTCGACGCCTCTGGGCGGTTGAGTGCCCTGCCGTTGCTGGCTCGGCTGCGGTGGCAGACGTCGATCCGTCTCGCGGCGACCGTTGTCGGGTCGTCGGTGGTGTTCGTGCCGGACCGCCACGGTGTGTTCGCCCTTGACCCGAAGCGCAAGGTCATCGTGCCGCTGTTGTTGCGGCGGCCGTGTGGTTTGCGTACGGGTGATCAGGCTCTGCTGGTGGCCGATCTGCACGAGAACGTCCTCGTGGTCCACCCGATGGCGGCGTTGGACAAGATCGTCCTCGGCTACCACTCCTCATTGATCGGCGGCGGCAATGACGACTAGCCCGCCCGAACTCGAGGCCGCCCGGCTGCTGTTGTCGAAGATGGGCATCAGCCCGACCGAGCTGCTGAGCGACGCGGCACCATCCGTCGATGTGCCGACGTTCGCGGCCTATATCCCGGTGGTCGCCCGTGCGGTCTCTCCGGCGACGGCACGCTCCTATGCGAGCTATTGGGCGCAGATCGAAGCCGAGTGGGCCGCGCGTGGGCTGGACGAGCCGACGCCGTCGGAGATCAAGCAGCTCGCCGAAGCCGCGCGGGAAAAGGCACTGGTGCGCCGCAATTCGCGGGGCGGTCGGCATGCGATGGAGAACTTCATTGCCGCGATCCGCTGCCTCTACCGCCACGCCGTTGCCGACGAAATCCTCACGGAACTGCAGAACCCGGCCCTGAGAGTCGCGAAACCGCGACGCCTGCCGTCCCCGCGGCGCGCGCTCACCCACGAGGAGCTCGCCGAGATCAACACCGTCACCGCCGGCACCGGCGACGATCCTCATCTCGACAGTCTTCTGCTTCGGCTCCACACCGAGACCGCCTGCCGTCGCGGCGGGGCGCTCGGTCTGCGCTATCGAGACCTGGAACCGACCCAGTGTCTCGTCTACCTCCGGGAGAAAGAGGGCACAAGTCGTTTCCAACCGGTGTCACCCACGTTGATGAGCATGCTTATGGACCATGCCACCGAACGCGGCTCTACCCATCCGGAGGCGCAGCTGCTGCGCTACCGCACCGGCGAACCGATCACCAAACGCCGTTACGACCACATCTGGCAGCGAGTCGGCAAGCACCTTCCGTTCGTGCATAACCAGAACATCTCCACCCACTGGCTTCGCCACACCACCCTCACCTGGGTCGAACGCCGCTTCGGTTACGGCGTCGCCCACGCCTACGCCGGCCACTCCGACTCCGCGGACAACGCCACCGTCACCTACATCAAAGCCTCGCTCACCGACGTCGCGACCGCGCTGGCCACCCTCACCGGGGAGCCACACCCGCTGGCCCACCAGCACCACCCGGGAGCCAGGCCATGACCCACTCTCCACGATGGACAGCCGCCCTCGTGGTGCAATGCGCCTGCACCGCTCTTGTCGCCCTCGGCGCGGCCTTCGCCTCCTACCGCCACGGCCGCATCTTCGCGGCCCGTTTCGGCGCCGACCTCACCACCGCGGCGATCTGGCCCCTCATCGTCGACGGCCTGCTCACCATCGCCACTGTCGAACTCTGGAAACGCGCCGGTACCACCGGCAGACGCACTGCCTGGAGTGCTTTCGGCTTCGGCATTTCTCTCTCGCTGTGCGCCAACATCGGCGCCACCGACAACCTCACCGCCCTCGGCGTCATTGTCGCCGCCAGCCCACCGCTCGCCCTCCTGCTCGCTGTTGAACTGCTCAACCGCGCGCTCCACCACAGCAGAACGCCAGGTGCCGAGACCGCCGAGACCGTTCGCGAGACCATGTCGCCAGCGCCCGAGACCGAACCCGAAGCATCACCAGCGAACGCCGAACAACGAATGTGGCAACACTTCGTCCGCGAACACGCCCACGGCCGAACTCCAACCGGCGCCGAACTCGACCGCGTCGCCAACACCCACAACTACGGCCGGCGCATCCTGCGCACGTGGCGGGAAACCGGCCGCCTCGAGCGCCTCACCGCAGAACACTCAAGGACCTAGATGTGCTGCTGTCGTTGGTGGTTGACAGGTTGGGCGTGGGGTTGGGTCTTCTGTAGCAGCCTCTCATACGGGGTCTGGCCGGCGAGGCTGCCGTGAGGGCGGTGGAAGTTGTAGTAGTCCTCCCATTCCTTGAGTTTCTCGTTGAAGGCACCGATGTCGCCGAGGAGGACGCCGTCGAGCAGGCGGTAGAACTCTTCGGCGTCGATGCGGTGGGAGCGTTCCACTTTGCCGTTCAACCGTGGCGTTGCGGGCCGGATGTAGACATGGCCGATGCCCTGGTCCAGGACGTGCCAGTGGAAAGCGGTCTGGAACTGGCGCACCGTTGTCGGTGTGGATCTTCTCGACCTGGAACGGCAGCCGGGACAGGACGTAGTCGAGGAACTGGATCGCGGTCTTCTGGTCCGAGCGTGGGTAGATCCGCAGGATGGATGCGCAGGCGGGTGCAGTCGTCGATCGCGGTGTACTGGTAGAACTTCCGCCTGCGCTGGTCGGTGCTGGTGGTGATCGGCTCGACGAACGTGACGTCGATCTGCAGCTGGTGGCCCGGACGTTGTTTCTCGTAGCGCTTCCACCGCTTCTGGTGGCGCTGGTAGCGCTGCGAAGCGGGCAAGCGGTTCATGCCCAGGCGTTTGAGGATGCGGTAGATCGTCGAGGCAGCGATCTCGACGTCGTGGTAGCGACGCAGATACATCTCGATCTTCAGCGGGCCGAAGTGGTAGTGCTGCCGCAGATGGATAATCTTCTCGACCACCTCGGGGTGGGTGATGGTCGGGCAGTGCAACGGGGCGCTCGACCGGTCCTTCAGCCCGTCCACGCCCTCATCCTCGCAGCGGCGTTTCCACCGATAGAAGATGGTGCGGCTGATCCCGAAGTACCGGCACGTCGCCGCCACATTCCCGCTGACCTCCACGGCGTGACGAAGAACGGCCAGACGCCGGTTCGCGCGCCTGACCAGGTCCTTCTCACTCCACACTCGCTCAGCCATAGGCCTCCCTAGATCAGGAGCCCAAGACTGTCAACAACCTCAGTCAGTTTTAGAACTAGAACGAGCTACCTGGGCGCCGCGGCTGGTCTCCGGTCATCGGCGACGGTGACCGCATGGGACGGTCCTACCGCGGCGCCCAGCGCGCTCCGGCCACCTGATCATCGGGGCTCACATCGGCCGTGCGATCGGGCCTACCACATCGAGAGACTCCGCGTTCGGCATCATCCCAGCTCAGATAGTGCAGGCCAGGCTTGCCCCTAATGCCGACATGTTCTCAGGTCCGCATGGCCGCCAGGCCATGCACCAGCACAGTGCGCCGCAGGCGCTCCATACTGACCACCTGCTCGCGAGCGGCGCGCTGTGGTGGGTGATCACCGCGGTCGTCGCGATCGGGATCGCGGTCTTCGTCCTCCACCGCCACTTCCGTTCCCGCCACCTCCGCTCCCGAGTCCGTTACGACCTCCTCCCGACAACCAGCTTCGACCCGTCGCTGCAGATGGTTTCCGCGTTCGCCCACCAGCTGGGCCGCGCCCGCCCGGTGCACGGCTGGGTGCCGAAATCGGTCGTCGGCGTCCGGATCCGCTTCTCCACGGACCCCGAGTTCGGGAAGATGGTCATGAGCGTGGAAGGCCGAACCTCGATCACGAGCGTGCTCAACAAACTCGTCTACCCGCAGGTCGAGATCCGCCACCACGCCGACGCGGGAGGAGAAGTCGCCGCGCCGGAGGCGAGAGACGTCGCCCCGGAAACGGACGGAGAACCAACCTCCCGCGACAGTGGGGAGAAGTAGCCCCGGTTACGCCTTTTTGCGTCGACGCGAAGGCTTCTTTGGCGCCTCGTCGCGATTGTCGTACGCCTCGACGACGTTGGAGGGGATCCGGCCGCGCTCGGAGACGTCCCAGCCGTTCTCGAGCGCCCACGCGCGGATGGCCCGCGAGCGCTCCCGGTCACCAGCCGTCGTCGAGCTGCTGCCTACGGTGTTGCGGGGGCGGTGGCTCGCCTGGACCGGCGAGCCCCGATCACTTCGGCGCGGCCGACGACCGGCCTCCGCGAATCCGCCAGGTGTGCATCACCGTGACCGCGACCCTGACCGACTTCTGTATCGCCGTGTCCGGCCAAAACATCCCATTCCGGAACCTGCACCTTCCACGCCGCAACTGCCGGCCGGACCACGCACTCACCTTGAGATCGACGGCCCCGGCGTATTCGACCAAACCTTCGCCAGTGCCCCTGAACGTCACCCAGTCTGGAGATCTGACTGTCACCCTGTTAACCGGAGGGTTCTTGGTTCGAGTCCAAGCGGGGGAGCAAAGCCCAGGTCAGTGACCTGGGCTTTTTTGTTACCCTTGAGTAGGGGCGATTTAAGGGCGATGAAAGTTCCGCGGTCCGGTGCGACCCTGAAGGTAACGAATTGATAACTCGCGTTTGGCTGCTTGCTCTGGCCGGTGGGTCGGGGGGCGCTGCCCCGTTGAGTGGGCAGGTTCCCGGGGCTGCTGGGTGCCGGGGTGCCGCATCCATGATCGCCAGGTGTGAGCAGGCGATGTGCAGGCCGTGGTGCTGCTGGGTGTAAGTCGGAGTCGCGCAGCGTCGCTGCGGTCGCGGCTGCGGCATCGTCGATGAGTGAACCCGCTTGCGGGTTGTTGGTGCGATCGATGGGGCAGACGCGTGTTGTGGCATGCACCTCTCGCGCGGTTTGCCTTGGAGTGGATCTCTATCGAGTACGCCGAGCTTTCGGGGCGGCACGCTCGACCGCCCGGTGTGCTGCCGCGCGACCGTTGGCCGACCTCTGTGCCCAAGGCCTGAACCAGCGCCAGGCAGTAACGTGCGGCGCTGGGCTGACCTATATTCCGGCGCGGTGGCCGCGCCGTCGCCCCGGCCCGCGGTGGGAAGTGGTGGTTGACCCCCTCACTGCCAGTGAGGTTCGATCAAGCGGCTGACCTGCGGTTATGGAGAATGTGCTGGTCGGGTGACGTGGCTGGTTGCAGTTGAGTGCAATTTGAGGTGGTTGATCGCCGTTGATCACGTGCCTGTGCTCCAGATTTGCTCCACAACGTCTGGCGTGGGGCCGCTCCAGAGGGCTGGTGGAGACTTCACCGGAGTTCGCAATGCCAGGAGGTCGCATCGGCCGTTGGGGCGTGATGCGACCTCCTGGTCGAGTCGGTTCAGTTGATTTGTTGGGCGAGTGCCGTGACCTGGGTGGGTGTGAGGGTGTAGTTCCATGCTTGCAGGTGGCTGATGCTGCCGGGGAAGTAGAAGGTGCTGGTCCCGGTGTATTTGCCTCGGCCGATGGTGAACGGTCCGGTGGCGTTCCATCCGGTGACGCCGGTGATGGTTTGGGCGAGTGTTCCGTCGAGTGATGCACTGCGGATACTGCTGTCCCCCGACGCCGATCGACCCAGCAGCGCTCGAGCACATCTGGACGATCGTCAATCGGTCGCCAAGACCAAGGGCGGAGGACCTGGACACGTGGCGATTAAGGTTTATCTGTGGGCATGTCGTCGACAAGACACAGCACCGCTCGCACCAGTGGTGGAGCTCTAGCACGGACAAGTGCGCCGAATGCGGGCAAACTCGCGGGATCGTGGAGACCGAGAAACTGCCGGCTGATGAAGTGCGGCGGCAAGCTGACATCCAGCGGTTGACGCAGGAGATGGAGCAGGCCGAGCAAGAACGAGACCGGGGGCGGAAGAAGGCTGACGCCGCAGGACGTCGGGCGGACAAGATCGAGCGTGAGTTGGCGGCCTTGGAGAGTCAGGCTATGCCGGGTGGCGGGTGAGTCAGCGTGCGCGGTAGTAGCCCTTGTGGGTGTTGCGTTCGATGAACTCGATGAGATGCGCTCGGGAGATGTACTTTCGGGTGCCGAGCAGGACATGGTCGATGTCGCCCTGGTTGACCATCTGGTAGAGCGTTGAGTAGCTAAGGCCGAGCGCTTTGCCGGCGTCTTTGAGGCTGAGGAGCAGCGGGCCATAAGCCGCCAGCGAGGTGGGCTTGATGACGATAGTCTGTTCGGCTTCGATGACGTCGACTTCGGTGCCGGTGGTTTTCCAGGACCCGAAGTAGCCGTAGGGTCGGTCGAACTCTTCCTGCGTCTTGGACGCGGCGTCTTCTTCACTGCTCGCGCGGACGAACCGTTCGGCGACCTGAACGCGGGTGACAACGACCTTGTAACGCATGTAGGTCTCCTGGACGGTGCGTGTGGTGCGTTTGGCGGGCGTTTGGGGGCGGCGGTTGAGGCGCTGCATCGCGCGGGCTGTTGTGTCGAGCACGGGTTCGTCGGTGCGTCGTTGATCGCGGGTGAGCGGGACCTCGGGTGGGTCGGTTGCGGTGGCGTGGCTCGCGATGGCCGGTGGGTAGCGGCCATGGCTGAGGTAGTAGCGGCCGCGTTCGGTGATCGTAGCGGCCCAGATCTTGCGTTTGCGGGTGATCTTGGCAAGGCCGCGGCTGTGCAGGGCTCTGATGGTGGTTTTGTGCGTGTGGTCGGGCCAATCGCGTTCGGGACATCCGTCTGCGAGCCAACGCAAGAGCTCGACCTGGTGAGGCGTCAAGGGTGGTGGCACGTTGGCAGTTCACCAGGTGGGAGGCAGGGGCGGGACCTTTTGCGTGCGCGGATACCGGAACGGGTGATGTGCGTTCTGTGAGGTGTCGACTACGAAATCGAGTGGTGTCCGGGACCGATCTGGTCGAAATCATGTGAGGTCGGTCCGGGCGAGGAGGGGTCGCTGCCCCGATGTGGAAGGAGCGTGGCTGCTCAATCCGTTTCGGGCAGGGCTTTGGCCACCGTGTCGCGGTACTCAAACTGCTGGTCGAGGCCGAGCATGCGCAAGAGCCGGCGGACGCGGCTCGGGACGACGAGTCGTACCGAGGTCGCCGCCTTGGCGGCGAGCTGCGCCTCGATGAGCGCGCCGATCGCCGAGGACGAGGCGAATGCGGTCGCGGACAAGTCGATCACCAGCACGCTCGGCTCGTCGGCCAGGGAACTCAGGATGGCCTCGCGCAGCTTCGGTGTGGTCATCACGTCGACTTCGCCCCGCGCGGCGAGGACCACACGCAGCTCGGTCTGCCGAGCGGTGACAACTGAGGGAGATCCTTTCAAGCACTCGCTGTTGGCAATGTGCGACTCATCCGCAGATATGGTCGCTGATTACCTTCCTGGGATGCGGCGAACGGCGCCCGTGTCAGCAGACGTCGCCATCGCGGCATACGCGCGCAGTGCGTTCGACACCGTGCGCTCGCGGTCCCTCGGGGTCCAGGGCTGTTCGGATGTCTCGATTTTGGACCGGCGTTCGGCGAGGACTTCAGCGGGGATGTCGAGTTCGAGGGTGCGGTTGCGGACGTCGATGATGATCCGGTCGCCGTTTTCGACGAGGGCGATGGCGCCCCCGGCGGCGGCTTCGGGGGCGATGTGGCCGACCGAGATGCCGCTGGAGGCGCCGGAGAAGCGGCCGTCGGTGACGAGGGCGCACTGGGTCCCGAGGCCGGTGCCCTTGAGGAACGCTGTGGGGTGAAGCATCTCCTGCATGCCGGGGCCGCCGGCGGGGCCTTCGTAGCGGACGACCAGGACGTCGCCCGGTCGGATGCGTTTGGTCAGGATCGCGGACACGGCTTCTTCCTGGCTTTCGACAACCAGCGCGGGTCCTTCGAAACGGAGGATGCCTTCGGGGACTCCGGCGGTTTTGATGATGGCGCCGTTTTCCGCGAGGTTGCCGCGGAGCACGGCGAGGCCGCCGTCCGCGGTGTACGCGTGCTTGAGGTCGCGGATGCAGCCGCCGGTGGCGTCGGTGTCGAGTGAGGACCAGCGGTTGTCCGTGGAAAACGCTTGGGTGGTGCGGACGCCGCCGGGTGCGGCGTGGTAGAGCTCGATTGCCTCGGGTGACGGTGACTCGGCGCGAATGTCCCAAGTGGACAGCCAGTCGGACAGTGACGCGGCGTGGACCGCGTGCACGTTTTCGCGGAGCAGGCCGGCGCGCCAGAGTTCGCCGAGGATGGCGGGGATGCCGCCGGCGCGGTGGACGTCTTCCATGTGATAGTCGGAGTTCGGCGAGACCTTGGACAGGCAGGGCACGCGGCGGCCGATGGCGTCGATGTCGCTGATGGTGAAGTCGACTTCGCCTTCTTGGGCGGCGGCGAGGATGTGCAGGACGGTGTTGGTCGAGCCGCCCATGGCCATGTCCAGCGCCATGGCGTTCTCGAACGCCTCCCTGGTGGCGATCGAGCGCGGCAGCACCGACGCGTCGTCCTCGCCGTACCAGCGCTTGCACAGGTCGATGACCGTGCGCCCGGCGTCCTGGAAGAGCGTTCGGCGGGCACGGTGGGTCGCCAGGGTGGAACCGTTGCCGGGCAGGGATAAACCGAGGGCTTCGGTGAGGCAGTTCATGGAGTTCGCCGTGAACATCCCGGAGCACGAACCACACGTCGGGCACGCGGCCTGCTCGACGGTGGTGAGGGCGTTGTCGTCGACCGCATTCGACGCCGAGGCGGCGATCGCGGTCAGCAGGTCAGTCGGGGCCTGGGCGACTCCGTCCACGACCACGGCTTTGCCGGCCTCCATCGGCCCGCCGGAGACGAACACGGTGGGGATGTTGAGGCGCATGGCGGCGTTGAGCATGCCGGGTGTGATCTTGTCGCAGTTGGAGATGCAGACGAGGGCGTCGGCTTGGTGCGCGTTGACCATGTACTCGACGGAGTCGGCGATGATCTCGCGCGAGGGCAGCGAGTAGAGCATGCCCGAGTGGCCCATGGCGATGCCGTCGTCGACGGCGATGGTGTGGAATTCGCGCGCGATGCCACCGGCTTCCTTGACGGCTTCGGCGACGATTTCGCCGAGGTCTTTGAGGTGCACGTGGCCCGGCACGAACTGCGTGTAGGAGTTGGCGATGGCGACGATCGGCTTGCCGAAGTCGCTGTCGGTCATCCCGGTCGCGCGCCAGAGCGAGCGCGCGCCCGCCGCGTTGCGGCCGTGGGTGGTGGTCCGGGAGCGAAGAGTCGCCATCGCAGTCCTTCTCCAGTGGTTCGGGTGACTCGACTCTGACCGCTGAGATCCAGGCATTCAACGCACTGGTTCGGGGGAATTCTTGCAAGGTTGGCAACAGTGGCCGCACAAGACTCAACAGATGACGGCAGCGAATGAATTGATGCCCGGCGTCACCTCGCCTTAGCGTCACGGCAACCCCCAGGGCGCGAGGAAAGGAAACACCGTGGCAGCACGTGGTCTCACCTGGAGCCAGCTCTACGTCGGCCAGGAGTTCGAATCGGCGACCCGGTCCGTGACCGAAGGCGACGTCGTCACCTTCGCCGGCACGACCGGCGACTACTCCGAAGTCCACGTCAGCCGGGCCTACGCCGAGAAGACCGAGTTCGGCGAACGGATCGCTCACGGTTTGCTGGGTCTGTCGATGGCGCACGGGCTGATGCTGGGCGGTGGGCTGTTGTTCGGGACCGCGATCGCGTTCCTGGGGATCTCGGAGTGGTCGTTCAAGGCCCCGATCCGGTTCGGCGACACCATCCACGTCCGCTTCGTGGTGGACGAGCTGCGCCGCCGGACCAAGCGCCCTGACCAGGGTGTGGTCATCTTCGCGGTGGAGCTCGTCAACCAGCACGGTCAGGTCGTCCAAAGTGGCCGCAAGGCGATCCTGCTGCACGCCGAACCGGAGGACGCGCCGCGCCCGGCTGAGCACGAAACCATGGAACCCGCGCGATGAGTGACGGAGGAGGGTTGCGTGACGTCTACGAGGGCGTGCGCATCCTCGATTTCACCCAGCTCGAGCAGGGACCGTCGGGAACGCAGGTGCTGGCGGACTTCGGCGCCGAGGTCATCAAGATCGAACGCCACGACGTCGGCGAGATCGGCCGCGACCACAGCCCGCGGGTCAACGGCATGAGCCCGCATTGGGCCGCCAACAACCGCAACAAACTCAGCCTCAGCCTCGACCTCAAGGCCCCGGGCTCGCGTGACGTCCTCGAACGGCTGGTCAAGACGGCCGACGTGGTCGCCAGCAACTTCCGCCCCGGGGTCATGGAACGCCTAGGCCTCGGCTACGAGGACCTGCGCGCGATCAACCCGCGGATCATCTGCGCGTACGCCTCGGGCTATGGACGGTCCGGCCCGTACGTCGAGCGCCGCGGGCAGGATCTGGCCGCGCAGGCGATGGGCGGCGTCGTGGCTCTGACCGGCTCGGCCGACTCACCGACCGCCGCCGGCACGTATGCCATCGACTACGTCGCCGCGATGCACTTTGCCCAGGGCATCATGCTCGCGCTGGCCGCGCGGGGGCACACGGGCGAGGGCCAGGTCGTCGATTCGTGCCTGCTCAACTCCGCGGTCGCGCTGCACCTGCAGGAGGCGACGACCTACCTCAACACCGGCCGCGAGTACCCGCGCCCGCCGCACGGCGTCGCCCACAGCCACTCGACGGCGCTGTACGCGCGGTACCGCACCGCGGACGACCGGTGGCTCGTGCTCGTCGGTGAGTACTTCGTGGACCGGCCGTGGCAGCGGGTCTGCGACGCGCTGGGGCTCGCCGAGCACCGTGACGACCCTCGCTTCGCGACGGTGCGAGGGCTGGCCGAGCACGTCGAGGAAACCCACGCGCTGCTCCAGAGCGCCTTCGACCGCCTGTCGCTCGACCAGGCCCTGAAAGCACTGGAGGAGCAGGACATCCTCGCCGCTCCGGTCAACGATTACCCGCACCTGTTCGAAGATCCGCAGATCGCGCACAACGAACTCGTCGTCACGGCCGAGCACCCGCACGCCGGGACGGTGAAGCTGGTCGGCTCGGCGGTGAAGCTCAGCGCCACACCAGCACGGGTGCGCACCGCTCCGCCGACCGTCGGTCAGGACAACGAGCAGGTCCTCGCCGGACTCGGTTTCACCTCCGCCGAAATCGCCGGGCTCCAGGAATCCGGTGTCGTCGGGATCGAGAACCGGCGGCACCGCGAAACCGGTGTGGCGCACTGGGGGCCGGCCGAATGAGCGAGACCTCCTTCACCGACCGCCGAGTGCTCATCACCGGCGCCGGCCGCGGCATCGGGCTCGCCACCGCACGCCGCTTCGCGAGCTTCGGCGCCGACGTGCTCATCGCCGACGTCGACGAGGACCTGGCCGCGGCCGCGGCGCACGCCGTCCTCGCCGACGGTGGCAAGGCCGAGGCGTTCCCGCTGGACGTGACGTCGGCCGAGACGATGGCCACCGCGGGTGACCGCGTCGGAAGCCTCGATGTTGTGGTCGCCAACGCTGGCATTCAGCTGTTCGGCCCGGCGTCGCAGCTGGACACCCAGGACTGGGACCGCGTGCTGCAGGTCAACGCGCGCGGAACTCTCCTCACGCTCCAGTTCGCCGCGCGGTGCCTGGCCGACGGTGGCGCCATCGTCACGCTGGCCTCGATCCAAGGGTTCCTGCCCAACGCGCTGTCCGCGCACTACGCGGCGTCCAAGGCTGCAGTCGCCAGCCTGACCAAGTCGTTCGCCGCCGAGCTCGCGCCGCGCGGGATTCGCGTGAACGCCGTGGCCCCCGGCCGGATCGCCACCGGCATGTCCGACCACGCCGACGCCGAGATCGGCCGGCTGACCGGGCAGGGCGCCGAGTCCGCGCTCGAACGCCGGATCAAGGACAACCCCCTGGGCCGGCTCGGCCGTCCCGAAGAAGTCGCTGCTGCGATCACCTTCCTGGCCTCACCGGACGCCTCCTACATCACCGGCGAGTGCCTGAAGGTGTGCGGCGGCGACCTGATGACCTGACCGTTCCGCCGTCCGCCCAGCCACCCGACACCGAAGGGGAACCGTGACCGACGCCTTCGAGGGAATCCGGATCCTCGACTTCACCCAGCTCGAACAGGGCCCCTCGGCCACCCAGGTCCTCGCGGACTTCGGCGCCGAGGTCATCAAGATCGAACGCATCGATGTCGGCGAGATCGGCCGCAACCAGCAACCCCTGCTGGCCGCGGGGTTCAGTCCCCACTGGTCGGCGACCAACCGCAACAAGAAGAGCATCACCGTCGACGTGAAGAGCGACGCCGGGCGCGCCCTGATCCTCGATCTCGCGCGCGACGCGGACATCGTGGCCAGCAACTTTCGCCCGGGGGTCATGGACCGCCTGGGCCTTGGCTGGGAACAGCTGTCCGCCGTCAACCCGCGGATCATCGTCGCCTACGCGACCGGCTACGGCCTGTCCGGTCCCTACGTCCACCGCCGCGGCCAGGACCTCGCCGCGCAGGCGGTGAGCGGGCTGATGGCGCTGACCGGCACCGAGCAGAGCGGTCCCGTGCCGACCGGCACGTTCATGATCGACTACCTCGCGTCCATGCAGTTCGCGCAGGGGATGATGATCGCCCTCGCCGCGCGGGAACGCACCGGCCGCGGCCAGGTCGTCGACTCCAATCTGCTCAACGCCGCGATCACCAGCCACCTGCAGGAAGCCGCGACCTACCTCAACACCGGGCAGCGGTTCCCGCGGCCCACCGCCGGGATCGCGCATCCCGGCAACACGGCGCTGTACGGCTACTACGAGGCCGCGGACGGGCTGTGGTTCACCTTGATCGGCGAGTACTTCGTCGACCATCCGTGGCAACGCGCGGCGCGCGCGTGTGGACTGTCCGAAAAGGACGTCAACGACCCGCGCTTCCAGACCGTCGAAGGCCTCCTCGACCACACCCGCGAAACCTGGCAGCTGCTCGCCGAAGCCATCGCCAAGTTCCCGCGCGAGGAGATCATGGCGCGCTTCGAGGCGGAGGACGTGCTCGTCGCGCCGGTGAACGATTACGACGCCCTGTTCACCGATCCTCAGGTCGCGCACAACGAGCTCGTGATCTCCGGTGACGTCGACGGGGTGGGCCGGGTCAAGTGGATCGGCATGCCGATCACGCTGTCGGAGACGCCGGCGCGCCTGCGCGCGGTCCCGCCGAAGATCGGCGAACACAACGAAGAAATCTTCACCGCGGCCGGTCTGGCCGAAGAGCGCATCGCGGCGCTGAAGAACGCGGGGGTGATCGGATCCGAATCGGATCGAGAGCGCGGGGGAAACGGACCCCAGTGGTCCTGAGCAGTCCGTAGCCATCACCGTCGAACCAGAGAAAGTAGGAAGATGAGCGCTCACAGTCCTGCAGCGTCGCAGGGAGACGCGAGAAGCATCCGCAAAGTCGTGCTGGCCGGTAGCCTCGGCACACTGATCGAGTACTACGACTGGGCCCTCTACGGGTACGTCGCGGCCATCATCGCGCCACTGTTCTTCCCCGGGAACGACCCCACAGCCGCACTGCTGTCCACCTTGGCCGTGTTCGCCCTGTCCTACGTCATCCGCCCCATCGGCGGGATCTTCTTCGGCGCCTTCGGCGACAAGTTCGGCCGACGACCGGCACTGCTGGTCACGGTGGTCGGCATCGGCCTGGCCAACACGGCCATCGGGTTTCTCCCGACCTACGCCAGCGTCGGTGTGCTGGCGCCGATCCTCCTGCTGATCGTCCGGATCGCGCAGGGCTTCTTCGCCGGCGGTGAGGTCGGCGGCGCGGCGACAGTCATCAACGAGGTGGCACCGCCGGGCAAGAAGGGGTGGTACGCGTCGTTTGTTCCCGTGGGCACCAACGGCGGATTCGCCATCGCGTCGGCAGCCGTCGGCCTGGTGTCGGGCCTGGTCACGACCAGCCAGCTGAACGAGTGGGCCTGGCGCATCCCGTTCTGGGCCGGGCTGCCCCTGACGATCGTCTGTTTCGTCGCCCGGCGCTACCTGCCGCGCATCGACAACGACGAGAGCCCCCGGCACGGGTTCCCCCTGATCTCCGCGTTCCGTTCCTACCCCGGCCCGCTGATCAAGGGCATCCTGCTCGGCATCGGAGTCCAGGGCACCGCCTACGTCGGCGCGACCTTCCTGTCGATCTACCTCATCACCAGCCTGCACTACGCGAAGACACCGGTCTACTGGATCACCGCGGGTGGCACTCTCTTCGGCGTGCTGATGACACCCGTGGCGGGCCGGCTGGTGGACCGGATCGGCTCGGTGAACGTGACGATCATCGGCTTGGCCACCTACGCGATCGTGACGTACCCGGCGCTGGTGATCATGGACTTCAACAACCTCTTCCTCGCCGGCGTGGGGTACTTCGTCGTCGCTGTCAACATGGCGACGGCGCAGGCGGGCAACTACACCCTTACCCCGCAGCTGTTCGGACCGGAAGTCCGCTACACCGGCACCGCTCTCGTGACGAACGTGTCGGTCGTCATCGCGGGTGGAACGGCGCCCTACATCTGCACCTGGCTGGTGAGCTCCACGGGCAATCTGCGGTCGCCGTACTTCTTCGTGCTCGGGGTCAGCCTGATCGGCATCGCCACCCTGCTGACGATGCGCCGGCTGAACGTCGCGCAACGATCAGGGCTCGGCGGCGAGCACGCTGATCCCGGTGGGCAGGCTCATTCTCCGCAGTTCCTGAGCAGCGACCTTCCGGAAGCGGCGGGCGGTCGGTGACAACTCGGTGTGGGGCCGTGAGATAACGGCCAGCACACGATGTGGGCCCGGCCCGACGATCGGCACGCGTGTCAGATCGTCGAGCCGGTAACCCATGAACTCCAGCGCCGGCAGGGCGGAGACGCCGAACCCGGCGCGAACGAGTCCGCCCAGCGTGGCGATGTTGGCGACCTCGAACCGCAGGCGGACTTCCGCGCCCGCGTCGGCGAGCGCCTGATCGGTGATGGCCCGGATGCTGGTGCCTGAGCGCGCGGCCACGTACTGTTCGGCGTCGAAATCGTTCCAAGTGACCGCGTCCTGGTCGGCCCACGGATGGTCGTCTGGGGCGACGCCGTAGAACTTCTCCTCCAGCACGGGCGTGACCCAAAGGCCCTGCGGCACCTCGACATCCGCCGTGATCGCCACTTCGACCGTGCCTTGTTCCAGGTGCCGCAGCACGTCGTCGTTCCCGCCGTCGACGAGGTGGAAGTCGAGCGACTCGTTGCCGCTGAAGAACGCGCTCAGCAGCCTCGGCAGCACCGCCGCCGCGAAGGACGCAAGGGTGGCCAGCGCCAGCGTGCCCTGCTGGGCTTTGGCATAGCGGTCGAAGCGCTCAAGCCCCACCGACAGTGTGTCGATGAGCTGGTCGGCGACTTTGAGGAACTCTTCCCCTTCAGCGGTGACCACGACGTTGCGGGTGTCGCGCTGCAGTAGCGTCACGCCCAGCGTGCGCTCCAGCTGCGACACCGACCGGCTCAGCGTCGACTGTGAGAGGTTCATGTGGCGGGCGGCGCTGGTGTAGCTGCGCGTCCTGGCGACCTCACGGAACACCCGGATCTGGTGCAGGGTGACGTCGTCGATCGCCATCTGTCGTCCTCCGCTCGTGTCCCGTCAGCATGTCATCCTCGCCGGGCCGCGCAACCGCACCGCAGGGCGCGCGAAAGGCCGGCCGGACGGGGTCTCCGTTCCGGCCGGCCTTCTCCCAGGAGGTCCGTCAGACCACCGATTGGGCTCCGTCCACCGTCAGTACGTGTCCGCTCACGAACGATGCGCTGTCGGAGAGCAGGAAGCACACGGCTTCGGCGACGTCGTCGGGCCGGCCGAACCGGCCGAGGGGGATCTTGCTCAGCCGTTCCGCCCGGGACACCGGCTCTTCCAACGTCGGCGCTGTCAGGCGGGTTGAGATCACGCCCGGGGCGACGGCGTTGACCCTGATGCCCTGCGGGGCCAGTTCGAGCGCCAGCGAGTACGTCAGGCCCACGATCGCCGCTTTGGCCGAGGAGTAGTGGGCCAGGTTGATCCGGGGCTGCCAGGCCGCGATCGACGCGAAGTTCACGACGGCGCCGCCGCCGGTCGTGGCCATCGCCCTCGCTACGGCTTGGGTGACCACGAACGTGCCCCGGGCGTTGATGGCGAGGACGCGGTCCCAGTCGTCGGCGGACAGCTCCAGCGCGGCCTCGCGGTTGTGGGCGCCGGCGACGTTGACCAGCCCGGTGATGGGCTTGCCGTCCGCCAAGGCTTCGATCGCCGCGATCGTTGCCAGGGTGTCCAGGAGGTTCGCGCCGGCGCTGCCGGCGCCGAGCTCGGCGGACAGCTCCGCCAGCGCCGGCGACTTGATGTCCATCAGCAGCACGTCGGCCCCTCGGGCCGCGGCTGTGCGGGCGACGACGGACCCGATGTCCCCGGCGGCGCCGGTGACCAGGATCCGGTGGCCGGCGAGCTGGTCGGTGAGTTTTGGGAGGTCGCGGCGCGGTTCGGTCGAAGTTTCCACGCGGGCTACTTCCCTTCTTTCGTCGGCGACCACAGAGCCCTTTTGGCAGCGATGCGGCCGGAGATGAACGCCCATCCGACGTGGTTGCCGTGGCCTTCCAGAAGCAGACCGCCCTGACCGTTGGACCCCGCCGCGAACAGCCCCGGGATCGGGTCGTCCTGCTGGTCGAGAACGCGCATGTCCGCGTCGATCGCCAGCCCGCCCTCGGTCAGCACGATCCAGCTCTTCAGCGGCCCGAGCGCCACGAAGTTCTGTTCGCTGCCGGCCGACTGCCCGATCGAGGCGGCGAGCTTGCGAGGGTCGGCACCGATCTTGGCCGCCAGGTCCGCCACGGCGCGTGCGCTGTGGAAGATGTCGCGCCGGTTTCGGCGGTAGTCGTCGATGTAGGCGTAGGCGACACCGGGCGCGGTCGAGATGAAGTTCGGCCACTTCTTGAACTGCGTGGCCGTGGCCTCGTCCATCACCAGGTAGCCCTTGCCGCCGGGCTGGTCGGGCAGTTCGAGCTGAGGGTTCGCGCTTTCGTCGGTGAACCGCTCGCCGTCGGCGTTGACCAGGATCGCGCCCTGCTTGAAGACGTTCGGGGACGGTGCGAGGTAGGAGGTGGCGAAGGACATGATGAACGGGCGCTGGATCGCGTCCGGCAGCCACCGCAGCGCCAGCAGCATGATCGTGGTCAGGATCCGCCACGGCGGCAGCTTCTGGAGCAGGAGCTTGCGTGACGGGGTCACGAACCGCATCTCAGGGCCGACCGCGAGGTCGCCGTTGAGGATGCGGCCGCCGACCTCCATCCCCAGCCGCAGCCCGTCCCCGGTGCTGGTCGGGTTGATGCCCTCGACCCGCGCCGCCCGTGCCGTCGCGAACTGGCTGGTCTTGATCTCGACGCTGGAACTGAAGTCACCTGCCGCCAGCACCACGCCGCGCCGGGCCCGGATGACACGCCGGGTGCCGTTTGTGGTCTCGGTTTCGACGCCCACGACGCGGCCTTCCTCCACCACCAGGTGGCGGGCGGCCGTGTTCGTGAGGATGCGCGCGCCTGCTTTGCGTGCGGCGCGCTCGAACCAGTAGATGTAGGCCGAGGAGTTTGGCAGGACGTTGTGCATGCGCGGGCTGCGGTGCGGCGGTTCGGGCATGGGGCCGAACAGGGCGACGCCGTGGTCTTGGACCCAGTGCAGGGTGTCTGCGGAGTTGTCGACGTACACCCGCCGCAAGGCCAGGTTGTCGCGCTCCACCAGTGGGCCGGCGAACTTCGCCATGTCCTCGAAGTGCTCGCTCGGCGCGTCGGCCACCCCGGCTTTGCGCTGCAGGCGGGTGCCGTTGGCGGAGAACGAGCCGATCGACCGGCTCGTGGTCCCGCCCAGTTCGGGGTTCTTCTCCAGCAGCGCGACACTCGCACCCATTTCGGCCGCCTGGGTGGCGGCGGCTAGGCCCGCGCCGCCACCCCCCACGACGACGAGGTCATACGTGATCGCTGAATCTGTGGACAAAGTCGCTCCTTCGCGGCTATCCGGTTCGGTCTCGACGGGGTCGCGGTCGCTGCTGTGCGCCCGGTTCAGCGCGCCGCGTCCCACCCGGCGACGGTCAGCACCGCGCGCATGCGCTCGGCGGCCAGCGCCGGGTTCGGCAGTAGCCCCAGTGCGTCGGCTTGCCGGAAGACGTCGGTGAGGTGGTTCACCGAACGCATGCCTTCCCGGCCGGTGACCATGCGGAAGTGGTTCTGGTGGCCGGAGAGGTAGGCGAGGAACACGACGCCGGTCTTGTACTCGCCGGCCGGGTGCTCGAACAGCCGGCGGGCCAGGGCGAGCGTGGACTCCATGTCAGCGGTGAACCCGTCCGCGTCGCCGGCGTCCAGCTTCTGGAAGGCGACGGACGCGATCGGCGCCAGCGGGTCGAGCACCCCGAGCAGACCGTGGCTGTGGTGCTCGCCGTCACCGCGGATCAGCTTCGGGTAGTCGTGGTCGTCACCGGTGAAGACCACGACACCGTCGGGCAGCTCACGGCGCAGCCGCTCCTCGCGCTCCACGTCCAGCAGCGAGAACTTGAACCCGCGCAACCGCTCCGAATGACGCTCGGCCAGCGTGACGACCGCCTTCAACGCCTCGTCCACATCGACGTGACCCCAGTAGCCGCGCAGCGCCGAGTCGAACACCTCGCCGATCCAGTGGACCAGCGCCGGCGTCTCGACGCGTTCGAGCACCTTGTCGTAGACGTACGCGTAGTCCTGCGGACCCGACGCGACCCGGGCGAGCACGTGGCTGGCCCGCAGGACCGCGCCGCGGCCGAGGCCCTGGATGAAGTCGAGCTGTTCGAGGTAGGCGTCGGCGATGTCGTCGAGGGTGGGCGAGGTGACGTCGAGCTGGTCCGTGCCCGCCCCGCACACGATCTCGCCGCCGGCCTCGGTCGCGGCCTCGCTGGAGCGGCGGATGAGGTCCTTGGTCTGCTCCCAGGTCAAGCCGCCGGGACCGCGCTCGGACGTGTCCATCGCCTCGGCCACGCCGATGCCGTACCGCCACAGGTGGCGGCGGAACGCGATCGTGGCGTCCCAGTCGACCGGCGGTTCGATCCCCGGCGTGTACTCGCCGAGCGGCGCGGCGACGACGTGCGGGGCCGCGTAGACGTCACGCTGGGCGAACGCGGCTGCCGGCGCGGGGAACTCGCGGGCGGGGCCCATCGTGTGCTGCTCCGTTGTCCCGTCCGGACGTGGGAGCTTCAGAGTGATCGAGTCGGTCATGCGAATGCCTCCAGGGCGATCAAGGGATGAGGGGTGGGCGCGGACAGGGTCACCGCGCGTTCGTCAGAAGCCGGGACGTCCGTTCCCGCAGATCGAGGGCGTAGTCCAGGTCGGAACCCTCTCGCGGTTCGTCGCTGAGGACCTCGACCTGCCAGCGGCCGGTGTACCCGGTGCTGTCGACGAGCCGGACGAAACCCGGCAGGTCGATCACGCCGTCGCCGGGGCGGCCACGGCCGCGCAACAGATTCGTGGTCGGGACCAGCCAGTCGGACAGATCGACCGCCATGACGTGGGGGCCCGCCGCGCGAACGGACTCGGCCAGATTCGGGTCCCACCACACGTGGTAGACGTCGAGGGCGATGCCCAGCCACTCGGAGGCGAATTCCTGCGCCAGCGCGGTCGCCTGGGCCAGGCGGCACACCGAGGACCGTTCCGCGGCCATCATCGGGTGGAACGGCTCGATGGCCAGCCGCACTCCGCGTTCCTGCGCGTGCGAGAGGATTCGCTCGAGCCCTGCGCGGATGCGGCTGCCCGCTTCGGCGAAGGTGGTGGTCACCGCGCCGACGACCACCACGATCGTGCCGATGCCCAGCCGCGCCGCGGTGTCGAGCACGGCCAGGTTCGAGCGCCACCGCGCCTCGTCCGGGTCCTCCTCGGTGAAGTAGCCCAGCCGGCACATGCTGAAGAGCTCGACCCCGAGATCTTCAGCGGCCTTTAGGACCACGTCGGCGCCGTCGCGGTGCACCGGGATGTCCCACACGCTCGCGGCCATGCCGGAATCCGCACAGATCTTCAGGAATTCGGGTGTGGAAATGTCCAAAAAGGACCCCTGGCTGAGCACCAGCGGCTCGGGTACCACGCTGTTCGTCACCTTTCGTCAGCTCCGTTTCGTCGGTGGTCGGGGTCCGCGGTCAGAGCATGTAGTCGCCGCCGGAGACGTGGACACATTCGCCGGTGAGATAGCCGGCGTCGTCGGAGGCCAGGAACGACACGACCGAGGCGATGTCGGCCGGGCTGCCCGGCCGGCCGGCCGGGATCTGCCGGATCCTCGCGGCCCGAGCGATTCCCGCAGCACTACCGTCCAATTCGGACTCGAAGGCATCGGCCCGCGCCCACAGGTCCGTGTCGATCATCCCCGGCGCGATCGCGTTGACCCGCACGTCCGGCGCGAACTCGAGCGCACAGGACTTCATGATGTTCAGCACGGCCGCCTTCGACGCGGCGTAGTGCGGCGAATGCGGGGTGCCGAGCCGCGCCGAGCGCGACGCGATCACCACGATGCTGCCGCCCCTGCCCGCCGCCCGCAGGTGCCGGCCGGCCTCCCTGGCCGTGAGGAAGGCGCCCCAGGCGTTCACGTCGAAGACCGCGTCCCACTCCTGCTTGGTGACGTCGAGCAACTCGTTGAACGTCTGCTGCCCGGCGTTGACCACCGTGATGTCCACGGGTCGATCTAGCAGGTCCTCGGCCCTGGGGGGAAGGGCGCGCACCTGAGCCTCGTCGGTCACGTCGACCGGCAACGCCTCCGCGGCACCGCCTTGCTCACGCAGCGTCTTCGCGGCCTGCTGTGCGGCGTCACCGTTGACATCGGTGAGCAGAACGGCCGCGCCGTCGGCGATCAGCCGCGTCGCGATGGCGAGCCCGATACCCTGCGCTGCCCCTGTCACGACCGCGCCCCGGCCATCCAGCCTCATGCCCGGCTCCCAACGAGTTCGGACAGGTTCCCCCTGTATGAGTGGTGATCGATCGTCACTGATCCTCCTGAGACGTCTTCCGCCGGCGGTCACGTACCCGCCAGAATCCACAGGCTCCGGGCACGACAGAACTCACGGGCGTCGACAACACCCGCGTTTCCGCGATCCGCAGAGCACACACGCCACCGGCGGGGTCCACCGGAGCCGACGATCCGTCAGCCGGACTCCCCGGCGGGTTCCACCGCCGGCCGCGCAGCGCCGAGGGCAGCCGCCGAGTCGCTGAAAGTTCGCACGCATCGACACTGGCGCCCAGGATTGAAATACACAACGCACTGATCCAGGAAATCTGTTGCGTTCTGCGCATCAGTCTGTGCACGCGCTTCAAGAGACGTGCCGGCGGCACCTTCGTCGACGCCAGGCACGGCAACCAGCTGGCGCAACGTCTCCCGCTGTGGAGCACGCGGCCGGAGGTCGTCCGGCTCCGTGAGGTCGTCGCGGCTTGATCCGTTAGGCGCGGGTCAGCCAGTCCTGCACGGCAGCGATGGCTTCGGCTTGGTACGCTTGACTTTGTGGGTCGGCGTAGGTCGGGTCGTCGTGGACGGCGAACCCATCTCGTCGCGGTCCGCCGGGCCCGGCACCCGTGCCAACATCGACGAATTCACCGAGACCACCGCCGCGGCGAGCCTCGACGTCGGCGCGTGGCCGCAGCCCTGCCGGCGGCTGGTAGCCCTCCCGCTTGTGTGAGCGCGGCGCGTCTTCATCACCCGGCCGCTTGGCCGGGCCGCCGCGGCCGGAGGCGATCCGCTCCAGTTCCGACCACGGCATCGACCGGCCGCCGTTGAACGCCATGACGAGCTCCCACACCTCTGCTGCACCGTGGGAAGTCCGGATCGAACACGTGTTCGTAGAATGCGGCTTGACGTGGGGTGATCACAACATGTGCCACGTCACCTTGAGCTGAACGGGTGATGGGGCGAGAACCGCTTCAGCTGACGTCGGGAACGCGTACCGGCACGCGGGTGGGAAGCCGGAAGCACTCGCGTGCGGCCGCGGCCGGCCATTCGCGGCGGTGTGGCGTGCCTGGAGTGTGGAGCCCGCCGGCAGGGTGGGGGGAGGTCCTGCCGGCGGGGTTCGCATGCGGCATGCTCGGTGCCGCGCGTATCCACAATGCTCGCTCACAAGAACCGAAACCGCCGGGCCGATGTTACAAGATCTTTTGTGGTCATGCGGCCGGGATGGTCGGTTCGCAGCCGAGCGTGGCGTCGTTCAGCTGCCGGGTTCGAGAGCACCCGGTGGGTGGTGAGTCCCGCCGGCGGTCTCGGTGGTGGTGGGCTGTCGCTGCGTGGGCAGGTCGGCGCGGAACTCGTCGAGGAACGCGTCGGCGACGTCGCGGAGTTTGGTGTTGGTGTCCTGCGACAGCCTGATCAGCAGCGCCAGCGCCTCGTCCGCGTCGCATCGACGCTGGCCCATCAACACCCCGGTGGCCCGGCCGATCAGCTCGCGCGTCTGCAGCGCGTCGCGCAGCTGCTCGTTCTCCACGGCCAAGGCCTCGGCCAGGCCGTCGATCTCGACGCCATCGGGTTCGAAGCTGCCCTCGGCAGCGGCAACAGCCTGAGGCACCGGGCGGGTGGGTTCGCGATTCTGGGACTCAACCACGGACATGATCATCTCCCTTCTGTTCATCCGCAGCTGGATCAGAAAAAAGTACCCCGCCGCGCACCACGTAGGCACCGGCGTTCTGCCTGGTGAGGCCGCGGGGTACTCCTCTGGCGCCGACGTGGCTGGCGCGCGGCGCGAGGGGGATATAACCCGTGACGGGCAGCGTTGAAACCAACTTCGTGACCGGGCCGGGGAAGGTCACGATCGAGGGCAACCAGCGCGCCACACCCCCGCGGTGCCGTCCACGCCACACCATCCGAGCGCATGTCGAGGCCGCCGAGTGTCGATGGCGCGGCATACGGTCGGCATGGCAAGGCGAACCAGGATGAGGGGTGCGGGGCGTGGCCGGCGACGAGCAGGCGTCGAAGAATTGCTTCCGGTGCCGGAAATCCGAGCCCGGCCCGGGTGGCGTGCTTATCCGGACTACGGCTCACCTCGGGGCCACGAACTACTGTCGCGAGCATGGTCGACCACTATGCCGTTAGTGCCACCAGTCAGGGTTACGACGCTGCGCCAATGCACGATGGCATGCCCGAAGAGATCCAGGGGTTGTTTACTGACGAAGAGCTCGCGGAGATCGCGGAGAACAAGCCCGAGCCGGGCGACAATGGCAAACCCGACGCTCTCGGCTTGAGCCGAGCCTGGGCGCTGCACGTCGAGAAGCTCGACCAAGATCGCGTGCTGCCTCACACCGATCGCAGTGTCTGGACCGAGCATGACCTGGCCGGTGCGCTCTTCATGCGCGATTTCGTGGAGGACGCACTCGGCCGGCTCAGGCCCGGGCTCGCTGGCAAGGTTCGTCGGTACGTCACGGCGGGCGACGACCTGTTCCGGTCCTTCACTGCCGACGACCCGGGCGACCGCATCGCGAAGATCGCTCGGATCGACCTCACCGGTCGGGGGTGGTGGTGGTTTCGCGTGCCCACTTCTGGCCCAATCGTGCAAGACCTGGCCAAATACTGATCGAGTAAGTGCGACGACGAAGCCGGCGCGCGTCCGAGGTAGTCCTGTCAACCGTGCTGTGCCCCGGGTGCGTCCAGGAGATCACCACCGCCCCACCGGCCTACGACATCGCACTCGCCAACGCCAAGAAGCTGACCGGCACGTACGCGACCAGCCAGCACCGCTGATCCCCGCTCCCGCGGCCACCCAGCTTGTCCGCGATGCCGCCGCGGTGCGGGTCACTGGTCGGGCAGCGCCGTGCGGGTGCGGCCGAGCTCGGCGAGCAGGTCGCCGTGCTCGCCGACGCGGTGCAGCACGTCGTCGGCGGTGAAGGTGAGTTCGGCCGGCGTGCGGCAGGCGCGGACCTCGTCCCAGGTGATCGGGGTGGACGCCGTGGGCATCTCGCGCCCGCGCAGCGAGTACGGGGCGATCGTCGTCTTCGCCGGGTGGTTCTGGCTCCAGTCGATCAACACCCGGTTCGTGCGCAGGCTCTTCGCCATCTTCGCCACCACCAGCTCCGGCATCTCGGCAGCAAGCTGTTCGGCGAGCGCCTTGGCGTAGGCCGAGGTGTGATCCGGTCGGCGGATCCGCACGCCGCAGTACACCTGCAGGCCCTTGGAACCGCTGGTCTTGGGCAACGGGGTGAGCCCGTCGGCGGTGAGCACTTCCAGTAGCCGCTCGGCGACCCTGCAGCATTCGACCACGGTGGCGCCCTCGCCGGGGTCGAGGTCGAACACGAGCCGGTTCGGGGGCTGGCGGTTCGGGCCGGGGCCGACGGTCCACTGGTGGACGTGCAGCTCGAGCGCGGCGAGGTTGGCCGCCCACACCAGGCTCGGCAGGTCTTCGATCAGCGGGTAGGTGATCGTGCCCGGCCCGCGGCCGCTGCGGGACCCGGAGCTCGGCAGAGTCACGGTCTGGACCCAGTCAGGGGCGCCGCGCGGAAGGTTCTTCTCGAAGAACGCCTGGCCTGAGGTCCCGTCGGGAAACCGGACCACGGTGATCGGCCTGCGGGCGAGATGGGGGAGCAGGACCGGGGCGATGGTCGAGTAGTAGTGCACGACTTCCGCTTTGGTGAAGCCATTTCCGTAGAGCGGCTTGTCCAAGTTGGACAGCACAAGCTGCCGCTGCCCGACCTGCACGGTGACCTTCTTCTCCGGCATCGGCCTCACTCCTCGGCGCGACGGCCGCGCGGCACGTCGCCCGCGGCGAGATCGGGCCGCGCGCGGTGCACCCGCGGGCGCTGTCGGCTGCTGAAGGACTCGATCGCGGGGTCGGTCTCGGCTTCGACGACGAGCTCGGGTCGCACCGGCAGGTACCAGGTGCGTCCGCGGCCGAACCCGGCGGAGGTGGAGGCCGCAGGCGCGCCGGTGGGCGTGACGTGCGCGCCGATCAGCCGGCCTAGCCGCGGCGCGAGGGGCAGGGACAGGCCGATGTGGCGCCACATGTTGTGCTCGTCGCGGCGGGCGAGCACGACCTCGCTCGGCACGTGCGGGTCGCCGGCCACACCAACGACGACGGCGTCCACGACGCTCACCTGCCGCACCTTCACCCACGCGCCGGTCCGGCCGGGCCGGTACCGGGCCTCGAGCAGCTTGGCCACGATGCCCTCGATCCCGACGTCGCTGGCCTCCGGGCGCATCCACGACAGCGCGGCGTCGCGGTCGGTCGTGCTCGGCACCAGCTGCAGCGGCGGCGCGGCACCGGCGAGCAGCTGCTGCAGCCGCGTGCGCCGGTCCCGGTAGGGGAGGGCCCGCAGATCCGTGGGTCCGTGGGCGAGCACGTCGAACACCGCGTAGTAGATGCTCACCCCCGCCTTCGCGCGCGTGCCGGGGCGTGAGGCGAGCGCTCCGAACTCCAGCCGACCGCCACGCAGCGCGACGAGTTCCCCGTCGAGCACGACGTCGCCCAGCGCCGCGCCGGCCTGCAGGATCTCGGGGAAGCGGTCGGCCAGGTTGTTGTCCTGCCGCGACTGCAACAGGGCGAGCTCGGCGAACAGGACCGCGCGCCAGCCGTCAAATTTCGGTTCGAACGCCCAGGACCAGCCAGGACGTGACTCCGGCACCTCCCGTGCGGGCTGTGCCAGCGGCAACCGCACCGGCGGCCGCACCGAGGCCACGACTACCCGGCCCCCACCGGCCTCGTGACCATCGCGACCTCCCGGCGCACCGCGACGAGGGGACTGTCCCCAGCTGGCGACACCTGAACACGAGCGTAACCCGGGTGGACCAACCGTGCCGAAAAACGTGCAGGTCACCAGCCTGTGAGCTGCCCGGCTGGCTGTCCGCTTCGAAGCACCGGTACGCCGGTGGCCCGGCTGCGCTGGTGATCGCAGCCGGGCCATCCGCCGTGGCTCGGGCCCTACCGGGTGGAGGGGGTGTCGGTGCTGCCGACGATGTGGATCGGGCCGATGTCGATCTGGGAGACGTCCATCGTGCGGAGTATGGCGATGATCAGCCCGGCTGTGACCGCGGCGATCGCGACTGACCCGTGGTGCGCCAGCTGCCCAGGCAGGCGGCGATCAGGAAGCTCAGCCCGCGCCGCTGGGCGAATCGTTCGTCTGCCGGGACGCGGGGGATCGGGATGGTGATCTCGGGGTCGGCGGGCTCGAGGTACCGCCGGTCGATGGTCGGTGTCGGGTCGTCGTGCCGCGGCGGCAACGGGTTCTCGCGGGGCGGGGAACGTGGGGTCACGTCGGCACCGCGCACACCGTCGGGCAGGCGTTGCCTGGTCACCCCTATCCGTCTGGGCGGTGGTGTCTGTAGCGGCGTCAGGTTCGTGGGTGTCGGCAGGCCACCGGATGATCATTTCGGTCCGGACCCACTCCGGCTGGGCGTCGCGTGCTCGTCCGTCGGTCTGTACCGGTGCCCACGTGTGGTTGGTGTCGGGGTCGACGACTGGTGGTCCGGCCACCGCGCCCTGCCGGCACAGCTGCCGAGCCCTGAGGTGCGTTCCCCGAGTAGGTAGACCACTCGATGACCGAACCGTCGGCGGCTCGGCGATCGGCTCGGCCACTGCGCGGACGATGCCGAACGGATCGGGCAGTCGCACGCGCTATTCGCCGCCGGGCGCGGGACCGCTGTCTTTCCTGTGCGACTTCGCCGCGGCGCCGGACGAGGTCGATGTCGAGGGCTGTAACTTCGCCGGAGTGGGCTCCGCCTGCGATTCTCGTTGCGCAGGCGCGGGTTCCGGCTTCGCCGGCGCTTCCCGCCGCACGGGCGCGGGTTCGCGTTCGGCCGCGACCTCCGGCTGCGGCGCCTGAGGTGGCTGTGGTGGGGTGCGCTCCGCCAGCGGGTGGTGCGCACCCGCGACCTCGGGCTGCCCGGCCATCGTCGGCCGCTCTCCGATCGTGGCGCGCTTCGTCGGGCGGTGTGCGCCGGCGGTCTCGGGCTGCCCGGCGAGCTGCACCCGCCGCTCAGGTGCATGCTGCTTTCCGGCCGGTTTCTCCGGCGCGCTCCGTTCTTCCGGCTTGACGGGCCGGGATCCACGGCCGCGTCCGGCCACCGCCGTACCCACTCCGATCGCGACGGCCGCGGTCAGCACCCCCAACGCCCCGAAGTAAACGAGCTTTCGCGGCGGCGGCAGGAAGGAACGGGCGGTGTCCAGTGTCGCGCTCACCTCGTGGCGCGCCTGCTTCGGGACCCACGCCAGCAGCCGCACGTCGGGTGCTCGGAACTCGGGAAGCCCGAACGGGAGTCTCACCGTCCGGGACTGTGCTTGCTTCCCGGCGGTCTCGACGAATTTGGTAGCCATGGCTTCTCCCCTCGCCGACCCACAGCGACCGCGCCCATGTTACGAGCCGAAGAACGTCCACTGAAGGCTCCACGAACCGCTGTGGCGAGGAGGATTTCAATCCATGCTTGCGGTCGACCGCTGCCGTGTCCCTCGCGTACAGGTGACCCGGCCGTCGCCGTACCCCTTTCTCCGACGGGCCACCGAGCGGACCGCGGACCATCGAGCAGCCGCGGACCGACGAGAACCTGGTCCCGAACTCCGTACGGACTGACCAGTTCTACCTACGTCGCCTGCCTCGCCTAGAGCGTGTCCTGTAAGTGGTTGAACCGGGTGTCTAGTAGCTGTGCCGGGCGGAGCCGAACCTGCGCAGATCGGGGCATGAGTCCGGCGCGTACGCATACCGCGGCGGATGAGGCGGGCGGTGGTGACCGACTGGCCAGTATCGGGTCAGGGTTACCGCTTCCGCCTGGAACGCGGCGAGCGGCACTGTCAGCTCTTCGTGAAAGCTCTCGCGCATGTCAGCGCCGTGTGATCGCCGGCCGGCCGAACGCCGGCCTCTCGCGGCTTCGTGGCGAACGCTCGCGTAGTGCAGCCCGCCGGCAGGTTAGGGAGAATTCCTGCCGGTGGGTCCGCCGCGCGCCCTCATGCCGCCGCGCCGAGTATCCACCATGCATGCGCCTCCTGCGGCTCACGATGATGGCTCGGAGCGGGCAAGGGCGAGTTCGGCGGCGTTCACGGGTGACAGCGGCGGCGCCCCGGTGAGCACTCGCACCACCTCGTGGGCCGCGAAGTCGCGGACCGTGCGAATCGCTTCGTCGGAGTAGTAGGCCGCGTGCGGCGTGATGAGCACGTTGTCCAGGTTGAACAGCGGGTTCACCGGTTTCCAGTGCCGCTGCTTGGCGGGTTCCTCTTCGAGGTCGTCCAGGCCCGCGGCGGCGATCCAGCCTTCCTTCAACGCCGTGTACAGCGCCGCGTCGTCGACGATGGGCCCGCGGGCCGTGTTGACGAGGATCGACGTCGGCTTCATGCGGCGGAGTTCCGGTTCGCCGATGAGGTGGTGGGTCTCCTCGGTGAGCGGCGCCTGGACCACGAGGTAGTCCGCGTGCGCGAGCAATTCGTCGAACGAGGCCGGCTGCGCTCCGTGCGCCGCGATGTCTTCCGGGTCCAGGTACGGATCGTGGGCGAGGACGAGCATCCCGAACGCGTGTGCCCTGGCCGCGATCGCCTGCGCGATCGCGCCGAACGCCAGCAGTCCGACGGTGCGGCCCTGCAGCCGCCGGATCGGTTCGCCGGACTGCCAGCGCCAGGTCCCGGCGCGGGCCGCGCGGTCGTAGCCGCGGATCTTCCTGACGGCGGCGAGGAGCAGGGCCACGGCGTGATCGGCGACTTCGTTCTCGCACCAGTCGTTGGGGACGTTGGTCACCAGGATGCCGCGCCGGGTGGCCGCGGCCACGTCGACGATGTCGACCCCGGTGCCGTACCGCGCGATGACCTTGCACCGGGTGAAGGCGTTGATCGCCTTCGCTCCGACCGTGGCGTACTGGACGATGATCGCGTCGGCGTCCTCGGCGACCGCGATGACCTCGTCCTCGGTCTTGCAGTCGGCGGCGACCAGCCGGAGACCGGCGTCCTCGACGATCGCGCGCTCGATGTCCACGTCTCCGTAGTCGTAGTCGATGACGACCACGGTCTGCTGCGTTTGCTTCGTCATTTTAGGTGCCTTCACGAGGTGGACACGTGCTGTCCTAGGTGATCGAGGCTCCTTCGGCCGTGCCGCGAGCGACGCGCGAGTACAGCGAGAGGATTCCCTTGCTGTGGCGTGGTTGCGGCGGCTTCCAGATCCTGCGTCGCTCCGCGAGGATCGTCTCGATCTCGGCCGGCGGGCGGCGTTCGCCCTTGACCCCGACGATCGCGAGGCGCCGTTCGGGCGCGACGTGCCCGATGCACGGTCCTCTCATCGCCCCCGAATAACGACCGTCGGTGCCGATCGCGGTGGTCGTGTTCAGGACGCGGTCGGCCGACAGGATGGCGGCCGCGTAAGACATCTCCGGCATGCCGTTGGCGCGTGGTCCTTCGTAGCGGATGACCAGGACGTCGCCCGGCGAGATCCGGCGTTTGACCAGTGTGTGGACCGCTTCTTCTTCGAAGTCGAACACCCGCGCAGGCCCGGTGTGTACGTGCATCTGTTCGGGTACCGAGAACGTCTTGATCATCGCGCCGCCGGGCGCAAGGTTCCCGTACAGCACGGCCACTCCGCCGTCGGCGCTGAACGGGTCGGACCGCGTGCGGATGATCTCGTCGCGGTCGACCTTGACGTTGTTCAGGTAACCGCGCTGTTCGGCGAAGAAGTACGGGTTCTGCTCGATGTCCTCGAGGTTCTCGCCGAGCGTCTTGCCGGTCACGGTGAGACAGCCGAGGTGCAGCATTTCCCGGAGTTCGAGCATGACGGCGGGCACGCCGCCCGCGTACCAGAAGTATTCGACGGGGTAGCGTCCGGTCGTCTTGACGTTGGCGAGCACCGGCACCCGCCGGTGGATGCGGTCGAAGTCGTCGATGGTGATCTCGATGCCCGCTTCCTGCGCGATCGGCGGCAGGTGCAGGAGCGCGTTGGTCGATCCGCCGACGGCGGCGTGGATGATGATGGTGTTTTCGAACGCCTCCCGCGTCAGGATGCGCCGTGGCGTCAGGTTCTGGTGGATCATGGTGACGAGCTGCTTGCCCGTCGCGCGGGCGTAGCGCAGCAGCTTGGTCAGTGGCGCCGGGACGAGCGCGGAGCCGGGCAGGGCCAGGCCGAGCGCCTCGGCCATGACCTGTCCGGTGCTGGCGCTGCCCATGAACTGGCACGCCCCGCACGTCGGGCACGCGCCGCGCTGCGCGCTTTCGAGGTCTTGGCGCTCGAGCTCACCACGTTCGACGGCGGCGCCCATTCCCACATCTTGTTCGACGTCACGTAGTCGGGTGCGTTCAGCTGGGTGCCGCCGGGCAGGTGGATGGCCGGCAGGTCGCAGCGGGCGATCGCGAGCAGGTGGGCGGGCACCGATTTGTCGTTGCCGGAGATCAGGACCATGCCGTCGTGGGGATGACCGAGCGCGTGGATCTCGACCATGGCCGCCATGATGTCGCGGGAGATGAGCGAATAGCTCATGCCGTCGGTGGCCTGGACGACCCCGTGCAGATGTCGCTCACGGTGAAGACGCCCGGTTTCCCGCCGGCCTCGTAGACGCCGTTGCTGACTTCCTCGATCAGCTCCCGGAAGTGGAACGTGCCCGGGTGGCCCGTGCCGTAGGCGCTGTCCACCAGGACCTGGGGCTTGCCGAGGTCTTCCTCCGTCCAGTTCATCCCGAGGCGCAGCGCGTCGCCCTGGTGGTTGACCAGGCGCAGCCGCTGGCTCCGCAGCAGCGGTTGGTCTCGTTCCATCGGTCGCGCGCTCCCTTCTCCGCCGGGGCGAGCCGTGGCCCGCCCGGCGGAGAAGGGAGGCTAGCGGGTGAGCTCCTCGGGCCCGTCCGAACCGGCGGGGTATTCGTCGAGCGGGACGAGGTCCTTGGCCCAGGCCGACAGCACGGGGGTGAGGACGCGCCACGCTTCCTCGGCTTCGTCACCGCGGATGGACAGGGCGGCCTTGCCGTCCAGCACGTCCAGCAGCAGTCGGCCGTAGGCGGGCAGGTCGGGCGGGTCGATCCGGGCGGTGAGTGTGAGCGGGGCGAAGGTGTGGGCGCTGGCCCCGATGCCGGTCAGGTCCAGGGTCAGGTCTTCGGGGTCGAGCCCGAACCGCAGCACGTTGGGCCCGGCTTCTCCGCTGTGCCCGAGGGGCAGGTGCGGCACGGGCCGGAAGTGCACGGCGACCTCCTTGCGGTCGCGCCGGAGTGCTTTCCCGCTGCGGAGCCGGAAGATCGTGCCCGCCCAGCGCCAGTTGTCCAGTTCGAGCTCCACTTCGGCGAAGGTCTCGGTGCGGCGGGTGACGTCCACGCCGGCCTCGCCGGTGTAGGCGGGGACGTCGCGGCCGTCGAGCCGCCCGGCCGTGTAGCGCGCGCGGCGGGTGCGGCGGACGACGTCGGCGTCGGTGAGAGGCCGCACCGAGCGCAGGACGTCGAGCTTGCGGTCGCGCAGGTCGCGTTCGCCCAGGCTGATCGGCGGTTCCATGGCGACGAGACACAGCAATTGCAACAGGTGGTTCTGCACCATGTCCTTGAGCGCCCCGGCCCCGTCGTAGTAGCCCGCGCGGCCTTCCAGCGCCAGTGATTCGTCCCAGGTGATGTCCACCTCGGCGATGTGCGCGGCGTTCCAGACCGGCTCCAGCATGCGGTTGGCCAGCCGGGTGCCGAGCACGTTCTGGACCGTCGTCATCGCCAGGAAATGGTCGACGCGGAACACCGCCTGCTCGGGCACGAGGTCGGCGAGCAGGCAGTTGAGCTCCACCGCGCTGTCGAGGTCCTCGCCGAACGGCTTCTCCAGCACGATCCTGCTGCCGGGCGGCAGGTCGGCCCCGGACAATGCGGACACTGCCGCGGGGAACACCGCCGGGGGCAGCGCCAGATACGCGGCGACCGGCCCGTGACCGGCGACGACCGCCGCGACGCCGGCGGGGTCCATGACGTCCGTCCGGCGGTACTGCGATGCCGCCACGACGGCTTCCCTGGCCGAAAGCGGGAGCTTCTCGGCGTGGCGGGTGAGCTGGTCGGCGGCCCAGCGCCGGAACTCGCCGGTGTCCCAGTCGTGCCGCCCGGCGCCGATCAGCCGGAAGCCCTCGCCGAGGTGCCCGGCGGCCCGCAGCGCGGCGAGCCCGGGCAGCAGGTAGCGCGCGGTGAGGTCCCCGGTCGCCCCGAAGATCACGAGCCGTTCGATCATCTCGATGCTCCTGCCCTGGCCCTGGCGAGCGTCACGCCGCTGGCGATCACGCCGATGTGGCTGAACGCTTGCGGGAAGTTCCCGGTGAACTCACCCGTCGACGGGTCGATCTGCTCCGGCAGCAGGCCGAGCGGGCTGGCCCGGCCGCACAGCGAGCTGTAGAGCTCCTCGGCCTCCTCGAGCCTGCCCTGCAGGGCCAGGTTGTCGACCAGCCAGAAGCTGCACAGCAGGAAGGCGCCCTCGTCACCGGCGATGCCGTCGGGTGAATCGTGGTGCAAGTAGCGGTAGAGCAATCCGCCGCCGGCCGATAGGCGCCCGGCCACCGCAGCGGTGGTGGCCACCATGCGCGGGTGGCTGGCGGGGAGGACCCGCCGCAGCGGAAGGGCCAGCAGGCTCGCGTCCAGGCTGCCGCCGCCATCGAGGTGCTCGCTCAGCGTCTGGGCGCGCTCGTCCCAGGACTCGTCGAGGATGATCTGGCGCAGCTTGCTCGCGGCCGCGCGCCAGGCGGACACCGGCCCCGGCAGGCCCAGCCGCTCGCCGATGGCGGCGGCGCGGTCCAGCGCCACCTGGCACATCGCCGCCGAGTACGTGAAGACCCGGCCTTCGCTGCGCACCTCCCAGATGCCCTGGTCGGGCTGACGCCAGGCCTCCCCGGCGGCCTCGGCCAGGCCGGCCAGCGCCGCCCACAGCGGCTGTTCGAGCTGGTTGCCGGCGCGGACCCACTGGTCGGCGCAGTCGAGGACCTCGCCGTAGACGTCGTGCTGACGCTGGTCGGCTGCGCCGTTGCCCCAGCGCACCGGGGCGGAGCGCCGGTACCCCTCCAGTCCGGTGTCTTCCCATTCCGCCGGGACGGGTCCGCCGTCGAGGTCGTACATGATCCGTGGCCGCCGGCTCTGCTCGAACGCGTCGAGGACCCAGCCCAGGAACGCGTCGGCCTCGTCCGCGAACCCGATGCGGCGCAGGGCGAACACGGTGAAGGCCGCGTCCCGGATCCAGGTGTAGCGGTAGTCCCAGTTCCGCACTCCGCCGATCGGCGCCGGCAACGACGACGTCGGCGCGGCGACCAGGGATCCGCTGACCCAGTGGTCGCACAGCTTCAAGGTGATCGCGGCGCGCCGGACCAACGGCTCGGCCGGGCCGTCGTAGGTGAAGCCCGTCAGCCACTTGCGCCACGCCCCGGCCGTGGCCTGGAGCATGGCGTTCGCGTCGAACCGGTGGTGGCGGTGGATGCGGCCCCACGACAGCACGAGGTCCATAGAGTCGCCTTGTGCCAGGTCGTACGTTCCGCGCAGGCCGCTGAGCGGGCGGCTGGACCGCAGGTGCAGGCGCAGGTCCGGCCGCCGGGCGGGCAGGACGACCAGGCCGCTGGCGGCGACCCGGGCCTGCGCGCCGTCGCGGGGCTCCAGCGCCACTCGCAGGCGGACGTGCCCGTGCAGGACCATCACCGACCGGACCAGCTCGCCCCGTCCCGCGGGCACGTCGTCGGTGAGGTCGGCGCCCGGGCGCAGCGCCAGCGCGTCGGTGATCCGGATCGTGCCGGTCGCGCTGCGCAACTCGGTGACCAGCACCCCGGTGTCGGGCTCGTACCGCTGCCGCGCCTCGGTCAGCCCCTCCGGCGCGATGCTGAATCCGCCACCGTGGTCCTTGTCCAGCAGGCCGCACAACAGGGGCTCGGAATCGAAACGGGGCAGGCACAACCAGCGGATGCTGCCGTCGAGGCCGGCCAGCGCGACGGTCGAGCCGTCGCCGATCAGGCCGAGGTCCTCCAGCGGCGGGTACCCGTCCCGGGTGCGGACGGGCCGGAAGGGCGGGTCGGGTTCGAGTGTCATCGCGGCCCTCGCCGGGGAAGTCGTCCCCGGCACCGACGTCTCGCGCGCGGCCGCGACCGGTCCGGCGGGTCGGACTCCCAGACGGTAAGCACGAGCTTGGCCTCCCCCGGTCGGACAGCGCGGACACTTACCTCTGCTACACGCTTAGCGAGGACCCGGCGGGTCCCGCATCACCCGCGCTGGGTGAGAGGTCTCCGTGGTACCCACCGGAGCAGCTGGACGATCTTGAGACGCTTGCGGCGTGAGCGACACTCTCCCTTCCGGTGCCGCCCACCGAGCCGGCTTCGACTGGGTGCCGGTTGGGGGCGGTCCTCTCCCCGCGGCCGACGGGTACGCCGACTCTCCCGCCTCCAGCAGGGCGCACAGGACTGGTACCGGCGCAAGATCGCCGACCAGGAGCGGGCCCTGCCGGACTTTCACGACAGCTCGCGGGCACGGGCCGTGCTCGACGAGGCGGGGTGACGGCGGCGGCGGGCTGCGACGACGCGATCTGGCTGGACGGCCCGGCGGGAGCCGGGGACAGGGCACCGTCTCGATCGTCGCCGACCAGGTCACCCCACTCGACCTGAAAACGCTGGCATCACAGTCCCGCGACTTCACTGCGACTTCCGATAACCGGCCCCACGGTCAGGACGTTGCAATCACCAGCCACGACCACCAGGCATCGTCGGGCACACCCGGTCAACGGAGTGGCGCAACAGCCGGGTTCACGGTGGTGCGCAAGGGAAGCGGGTTCGTCGCGCTGGTCGGCCCGGGCCTGACCGAGGACGTCGATACGAAACCAGGCTCACGACGAACGCCCTGCGGGAGGCGGTGACCGGGGAGAAAGGCACCCAGGACTGGTTCGAGCCGCGCGAGCTGCTGCTGCGCGGCGACCCCCCGTTCTGCCGTTCCCGGATGCCGGTGTCGAGGATCGCACCTCGAATGTTCGGTTACTGCGCTCGTGGCTCGTCGGTGTCGGGGTATATCGCGAAGGTCTCCAGGTAGTCGACTGCGGCGTACAGGGCGTCTCGCAGCGGTGCGATGTCCCGGGCGACCTGGGCGAGGAGCATGCCACCCTGGTACGCGGCGAGGAGCGCGTGCGCGAGCCGGGTGGGGTCGGCCGTGGCGTCGAGGCGGCCGAGTCGCTGCATCCGTTCGAGTCCATCGCGGAAGATGTCGCGCCACTGCTCGAAGGTGGCGGCGAGCTGCTGGTGAACGTCGAGGTCGGTCTTGATGATCTCGCTCGCGAGCGAGCCGAGGCTGCAGCCGTCCTGGAACGGACGGCCGTGGGCGACGTAGAAGTCCGCCCACTCCCGGAACGCGTCGATGGTGTCGAAGCCGCCGAACTTGTCGCTGCGGTGGAAGGCGAGGACGCCGTCCGCCTGCCAGTCGATGACGGCGAGCAGCAAGCTCTCCTTGTTCGGGAAGTAGTGGTTGAGCTGCGAGCCGCTCACCCCCGCGACGCGGCGAAGCTGCTCGTTGTTCGTGGCGTGCACGCCTTGGGTGTAGATGAGATTCGCCGCGTGCTCGAGGATGCGGGCGCGCGTTGCCTGCCCCTTCTCGGTGAGCTTGTGGGTCTGCCGAGGTCGCGTGTCCGTCTCCATGACCTCCACCCTACCAGAAATTGGGCTTGACAACCCATTCCGCGTCGTGTTCAGTGTGAGTGGGCTGAACAGCCCAGAATGACACCGTCCGGAGGATCACCACCATGTCTCGTCTCGCCACGCCCGAGCTCACAGACATCGACGCCAAGACGCAGGGCACGCTCGACGCCATCACCAAGCAGTTCGGATTCACTCCG
Source organism: Amycolatopsis sp. NPDC051903 (assembly GCF_044452505.1). NCBI lineage: Bacteria > Bacillati > Actinomycetota > Actinomycetes > Pseudonocardiales > Pseudonocardiaceae > Amycolatopsis > Amycolatopsis sp. NPDC051903. The sequence continues at coordinate 43,909 of NZ_JBITBT010000040.1, forward strand.
GGCATGTTCACCGCGCTCGCCGCCAACCCGGCCGTCCTCGAGATCGTGATGGGCCTGCAGGGCAGCATCGCGAAGCTCCTCGATGCCAAGACCCGCCACACGATCGCGCTGGCCACGTCCCACGCCAACGACTGCGACTACTGCTCGGCGCTGCACGGCTACATCTCGGCGAACCTCGGGGGCATGTCCGCCGAGGAGATCGAGCTGGCCCGTAAGGGCGGCTCCACCGATCCCAAGCGTGCCGCCGTCGCGAACTTCTCCCAGCAGGTGATCGAGACCCGTGGTCAGGTGGGCGACGAGGACATCGCCGCGGTCCGCGAGGCCGGCTACACCGACCCCGAGATCCAGGCGATCGTCACCGTCGTGGTCGTCACGCTGCTCACGAACTTCCTCAACAACGTCAACGACACCACCGTCGACATCCCCGGTGCCGGGCGCGGGACCAGCGACGTCGTGACCGAACCGGCCGTCACCGGATCACCCCGCTGAAAGCGGTGTTCACCACGCACTGATGTGACCACACTGCCCCGAAATCCGCACCTTTACCCGATCGCTGCGTCAACGAAACGAAGGCCGAGCATGGACCTCGAGAACCTGATCACCAAGCACCTCACCCGCTACTTCGACCCGAACAAGAAGATCCCGGAGGAGACCTTCGAGCTCCTGCTGCGCTACCTGCGCACCTCGCCGACGACGATCAACATCCAGCCGATCCACTTCTTCGTGCTGGAGACCCAGGCCGGCAAGGACAAGCTCGCGGACGCTCTCGTCGGCCGCTTCGAGGACAACCAGGAGAAGGTCCGCAACGCCTCGCACGCGATCGTGCTCGCGACCCGCAAGACGATTCCCGACGAGCACTTGCAGGAGATCTTCGCGAAGGAGCGCGCGGACAGTCGCTTCGCGGACCCGCAGACCCAGGCGGGATGGGAGGCGGGAGCGGCCGGCTTCGTGAAGATCCAGTCGGAGAACTACGGCGGCGACGTGCTGCACTGGCTCGAGAAGAACACCTACCTGGTGGTCGGCGCGACCATGATGGCCGCTGCTTCTGTCGGAGTCGACGCCACCCCGTTCGAAGGATTCGACCGCGCCGCCATCGACGAAGCGTTCGGCCTCACCGACACCGACTTCACCACGACGCTGATCATGGCGTTCGGATATCCCGACGAGACACGCGTCTCCCGCCAGCCGGTCTCGCGCTTCGAAGCCGAAAAGATCTTCACCCGCATGTGACGAACCGCGCAGGCGCCCCGATCGGGCACCTGCGCGGCTCTGGGTCGCGCAGCGAACGCAGGCGGCTTGCCCCGCCTCAGCGCCCGATCTCGGTGCCGTGCCCCGGCCGGCGCTCACGGCACGCATGAACCGACTGGACCCTGACGCAGCCCGGGAACTCGCATGGTGGCGGGTGATCCGCGGCGCGGGACATGTCCGCTACAGCGACGTTCGCGGTAAGACGGTGCGACGCACCGATACCAACCACCTGCTGCGCCGGCGCCTTTTCGTCGTACACGCCTACGACCGCAAACCCCGTTCACAGGAGGGAAAGAACATGAGCGACACCAAGCAGTCGGCTGAAGACCTGGCGATCCTCGAGCAGCTCAACCTCGACTACGTCCGCTCCGACCAGTCGAACGACGTCGCACGTTTCCGGGAGTTCCTCGCGGCGGACTTCATCATCCAAATCGAGGGCATGACCCTCAACCGTGACGAGTACCTCGAGTACATCGCCAAGCCGCGCCCCTTCAAGGACCTCACCGTCCACGACGTCAACATCCGCATCCTCAGCGACGTTGCCCTGATCCACGCTCGCGTCACACTCACCACACTCCACGACGGAGTGGCCAAAGAAGCTCTCTACACGGACACATACCAGAAGCGCGAGGGCACCTGGGTGTGTGTCGCAGCCTGCGCGCCCGATCCGATCGCGATCACGGAATCGGCCTGACCCCTCGCTTCACCCACCCCGCTCCCGGGTGCGGACCGAGGTGCGCGGTCCGCACCCGGGAGACGGTCCGGCGGGTTGCCCTCACAGGAGCCGAAGTCGAGGTCGTCGTAGCGGGTCGGGCGTGAGGGTCATGACGCGCGCATCCAGGTCCACGCCGAAAGCTCCCATGACAGCCGTCCACACCAGACCGAGCAGCCCGATGGCCGCGGGCCTGTCGACGTCGACTCGCGCGCGGTCTCCCACGCCCGATTGGTCGAGCGGCGCGATCTCGTAGCCGACGCGGCGGCGGCGGCGTTGCGCAGCGCGGCCGCCGCGCCGCAGGTGTCGGCGCCGCATCCGCTCGCCCTGTCGCTGGACGCGATGGCGACCCGGCTCGAAGCCCACCACCGCGACCTGGTTCCGCGGGGAATCGCGCCGCTCGACCTTGACCCGCCGACGCCGGTCCTCGAGGAGGGCGCCGCCGAGGACGCCACGGACGCGGGCAGTGAGGAACTGGTCGTCGACGAGGACGCGTCGCCGGCGTGGGCGCGCATCGTCATCGACACCGCGGCGGTGTGGCTGCACACCGCCTACACCTCCCCGAACACGAAGAAGGCGCACGCGAACGCGCTCGGGATCCCGCGCGCGGACCAGCGGCTGTGGCGCGGCGAGCCCACGCACCGCAACGTGCAGCCGGTGCTGGAGGCGACCGCGTTCTTCCCGTGGTGCGCCGCGGCTGGGCTCAACCCGCTCACCGACATGACCCGCGACGCGGTGCGGACCTGGCTCACCGTGCAAGAGGCGTCAGGGCTTCAGCGAACACCCGCAAGGCCCGCCTCGGCGCGATCTCCGCGTGGTACAAGGAGATGCGTGCCCGGGGCGCCACTACGTTCGAGGTGCCGGCCGCGCTGCCGCAGACCGAGCGCCGCAACCTCGGCGTGCTCAAACCCGACCCCGAGCACCTGACCGTGCCGCTGACCCTCGCCCAGGCCCGCGCGCTGCGCTACGCCGCCGAGACCTACCCGGTCCCCGACATGCGCCTGCGCTACCGGGTGATCGTCGCGGTCCTGCTCACCACCGGCGTCCGCGCCGAGGAGCTGTGCGCGCTGGGCCGGCGCGACCTGCACCGCACCGGACCCGGCGGTCAGCCCGCGCTGTGGATCGCGGGGAAGGGCCGCAAGAGGCGCTGGGTCCGCCTCGTCGACTGGGTCCTCGCGCTCATCGAGGAGTACCTCGCCGACCGCGACGCCACCGACGCGACCAGCGAGATCGCTGTGCGCGGGCAGGTGTCAGCCAAACCGGCCGACCGGCCGCTGCTGGCCAGCCGCGAGGGCAAACGGTTGGAGCCGCAGCAGATCACCGACGCGTTGCGGTACCTGTGCCGCAGCCTGCTACGCCGCGGCACGGCCTCCAGCACGGTCCGCGCGCACGCCGCGGCGGTGCGGGCGATCGCCGATACGGTGCACCCGCGCGCGGCGCGGCACCTGTACGCCATCGCCGCCGAAGCCCACGGCATCCCCATCCGCCAGATCTCCCGCGACCTCGGCCACGCCACCCTCGCCACCACCGAGGCCTACCTCGAACAAGGCCGCCACCTCGCCGGCACCGCAGCGCCCACCCTCGCCGACCTCATCACCGCAGGCGAAACCCATCCGGCCCGTCGACGCAGGGGTCCTCCGATGAGCGAGCGGCCTCGAGACCACGGAATAGCCCCTGACCAGCCAGCCCGTGGACGGCACGAGGCTCGAGGCGGCCTCCGGTTCGCGAAGCAGACCAGCGGCGCCGCGGGCTGATACCGGCCAGCCGGTAGGGCAGGCTCCCGGCACCCGGGCCTGGGAAATGCCCGCTCGCCGTGACGACGCGGGCACCGTCCGCCCGTCAGACTGAGCAGGTCCCGTTCAGTCCGGAAGAAGCGACGTCATGACCAACCACCACCACGCCAGCAACAAGTACTGCGGCCACTGCGACCGCTGGCACTGCCAGTGCGACGGGTGTGGCTGGTTCTGGTACAACGCCTGCACGTTCGGCGAAGCGCTCCGGCACATCCGCCTGCACCAGCTGGACCGGGTGTACGCGGAAGCGGTTGCCGGACCACGGCGTGCCGCGTAGAACTCCTCTTGACGGCGAACCCCTGGGTGGGAGCACCTCGCCACGTCCACTGTGGAATAACCGGGGCCGGGCAGCGTTACACGTGATTGCCGGTGCGGTGGTGTCCCCGGGCTCCACCCACTGCCCTCCCGGACCGCCGAGTCTTCGGTCCCGGGTCGCGCCACTCGCCGAGAGGCGACCCCCGCGCCGGCCTCACGCCACCCGTCCCGCTGCGCCCCGCCCCCACGGCAGCGCGGGGCGGGCCCATGTGCCTCCTGCTCCTGCCGCCGGACTCCCGCTGCCGCCGGCCGGAGCGGGGGCATCCAGCCTCCCGTGCAGGGCTGGCACGCAGGCGATTCCACGCTCCGTGGCGGGTGTCAGGATCTCGCCGGGATCGTGCGGCCGTTACTCCAAAACGGTGCCTTGGGGCTGTTCCTCCAGTTCCTGCCGAAAGGTCGTTAGCGTCGCGGTTCATGAGAGCATTCGCGAGAACGCGTGCGTTAATCAGTGCGGCCGTAGTGGTTGGTGGTCTGTTGGCCGGGGCGGGTACGGCAAACGCTGAACCCGTGACCACCTTCCGGGTGTGCCTTACCCCGCAGGCATGCAGTGACACGACCCCCGATGACGAGTTCGTGGCCGGTCAGATCATTTGGTACAACTGGGCGGTGCAGATCAACGGCACAGTTTTCGCGCCCGATGGTCGCACGTACACGGTGCAGGCGGTGTTCGACGCGTTCCATTCCGGCAACCCGACGCGCCTGGACAGTCAGGGACGCACCGTGGTCGAGCCTGACGACCAGCGCAGTTTCTCGTTCCCCGAGGGCGGTGGATCGGTTGACCAACGGGTTGATTACGTCCGGATCCAGTTGATCGACTACTTCCCCGGCGGTGGGAAGATTTACAACACGCCGGTCTACTTCACGCGTCCAGCCTCCTAGCCCCACAGCGCCGTGTGACGTGGGCGCCGAAGACGCGTGCGGCGTGATGCAGCCTGCATCACGCCGCACGCGGTCGGCTGCGCCAGCTCGCCGCACACGTCACCGCGGCCGACGGCATGTCCGCAACGGGCCGGCGCGCCGCAGCCGGGGCGGCGAAGGCCCTGGTCGCCGACGACGCGTCCGCACTGCTGGAACCACTCGCAGCAGCCGGCCCGGTTGGCCGGCAGCAGCGCCGCGTCCAGCTCCGGTCGGCGGGCGGTCGGAGCAAAGGCTGCGCGTCCACGATCAAGTTCGGTCGGGGTGGCGGCGGACGGGGCCGGCGCGCATGTCTGGCGCTGGCGGTGTGGCGCGGGGATGCACTCGCACCGGAATGTCGCGGCCGTGTGTGGGGTGCCGGGGCGGTTCGGTGGACTGCTGGGCATGGTGGTCGCGGAGGCGGCGGTAGGCGGCGATCACGGCCGCGAGCCGGTCGCGGTTGGGGTGTGGTGCGTCGGGGTGGCAGTCGCGGACGGCGCGCCGGTAGGCGGCGGTGATCTCGGTGGCGCCGGCGGTGGGGGACAGGCCGAGCACCGTGTAGGGGTTGGGCAGCCCCGGGGGGTGAGAGGTGTTCATGGCGAGGGCCTAAGCGGACCGGGCGCAGCTGTGGTGAGCTGGCTGATCTCGGTGTAGTAGTCGCGCGCGGCGGTGTGGGCGGTGTCGAGGGCGTGGCGCAGGGTGGCCAGTTCTCGGCAGGCGGAGGCCAGGTGCGCGGTGGCCGGTGCGCCGTCGAGCCGGCGGAATTGCTCGGGGCGCAGGGTGTGGCGGCCGGTGTGCTCGGCCAGCAGGGCCACCAGATCGGTCAGCTCTCCGGTGAGCTGGGTCAGCTGCCAACCGGCATCGCGCAGCTGTGTCAGGCCAGGCGGCTGGGCCGGGTCGGCCGCGCGGACCGCGCGCCGAAGACCCCGGGCGGTCGCGGCTAGGGTTGTCGCGATCGTGGGCGATCGGTCTCGGGTGGTGCCCATCGCTTCCCTCATCCTCCTGCTGTGCTCGGCCCGGCGGGGCCCACCGGGTCAGGGCCAGGGTTCGGCGTCGTCGAGGACCGGTGCGTCGCGGTGTTGGTCGGCGACATCGGCCGGATCGGCGTCGAGCAAATCCCCGATGCCGCGCAGAGCCTGCTCGTCGTCGGCGGGTTCGGGGCGGGCCGGGCGCTGCTGGTCGGCGACGTCGTGGGCCGGGGCTTCGTCGGGCATGACCGGGTTCTCCGTTCGGGTTGGTGCGCGCTGGCACTGGCGCGGGTGGCGGCTCGGGTGCCGGCGGTGGCGACGACGCCGGCCCCGCCCGCCGCGGTCGAGGCCGCGGCGGGCGGGGCCGCGTACCGGCCGAGCCACGGGGTTCGGGGCGTTCACGCGTTGATCTGCTTGGCCTCGCCCCCGCCGCTGATGGCGATCTTGCGCGGCTTGGCCTGCTCGGCGATCGGGACCCGCAAAGTCAGCACACCCGCGTCGTACTGCGCTGCGATGCTGTCGGCGTCGAGGGTGTCGCCCAGGAACAGCTGGCGGGAGAACACCCCGCGGGGCCGTTCGGACACCTGCACCTCGGCGCCCTCGTCGTAGTCCGGGCTGCGTTCGGCCTTGACGGTGAGCACGTTGCGCTCCACGTCCAGGTCGATGGAGTCCGGTGCGACACCGGGCAGGTCGAACTGCACCACGTATTCATTGCCGGACCGGTAGGCGTCCATCGGCATGACCGCCGGGCGCGACGTGGTGCCGTTGGCGCCGAAGAACTGTTGGGTCAGCCGGTCCAGCTCCCGGAACGGGTCAGTTCGCATCAACATCACCATCCGCCTCCTTTGCTCCTTCCCTGTGCACCACCACCGGCGTATTGGTGGCCGACGGCGGTTCGTCAACGTGTGCTGCTAGGGCTGGTGTGCTCGTCGGTCCGGCCGCCGCCGGTGGCGGCGGCCGGGACCAGTTCGGTGGGTTGCCTGTGCGATCGCTGCATCGTTCACCCCGGTGCCCGCTTTGCTACTTCGTGCCGGCTCGGATGTCGCAAGGGGTGCGCCACTAGACGCGGGGCCGGGACCGCTGTCAGGGTCTTCTCGGCCGTCTGGCGAAGCAGGCATCCTCGCCGGCGAACGAACTACGGGCCGGCGGGCTCCAGGAATGCGTGGGCATCACCTGCCTTTCGTGGTCACTCGCTGAGTGCAGAGCGCACCAGCCAGCGGAGGGGAACGCTGCCGATGACCACCTCGCATCGCCGGCACCGCCCCGTCGGCCGGTCGGTCGCCAGTGGGTGCCGCGCGGGGCGTGCGGCCGGGTCGCCGCGGGCCCGCGGATCCAGGCCGCGGCCGTGCTGGGAGTGGAGGGAGAACGCCGAAGTTGGCGGTGATGATCGCGTCGAACTCTGCGCGCAGCCAGGCTTCGTCGGCGCAGATCAGCTCGGCGAACCCGCTGGTCACCGCCGTGTGGCGAGTGGTGTCCGGCATCGTCGATCACTCCCCGGCAACATCGTCGTGTTCGACACCAGGTCATGTACCGTCTATCCATTTCTATAGCGCGCACTGCAAGTTGTGTCAAGCGCTCGCCCCAGATAATCTGTAGCGACTGACGTGACAATCCGCGAAGGATGTGGGCGTGGCTGATCTGGGCAACCTCGATGACCAGGACTACCCGGCTTTCGCCACCGGGCAGGCCGCGAAGATGCTGGGTGTCCAGGAAGCGTTCCTGCGCAGCCTCGACACCGCGGATCTGGTGCGCCCCCAGCGTTCGGACGGCGGGCATCGCCGCTACTCCCGGCGCCAGCTCAACCTCGTGGTCCGGTTGCGCGAACAACTCGACGAGGGCCACAACCTCGCCGCCGCCGCCCGCATCATCGGCCTGCAAGACCAGCTCGCCGACGCCGAAACCACGATCCACGACCTGCGCGCCCAGCTCGACCAGCGCTGACGCCGATTCCTCCGCGCAGGAGCGGGCCTTCCCGCACCGCCGACAACGGGGGAGTCTGCGGTTATGGACCCCCGCGCGGGCAGGACATCGTGGAAGCGAACCCTAGCGGGGGGAAGCTGAGCCGGACAGCGATCCCACTCAGGCCCGCCGATGGCGATGACCGCTGGGCGCACCAGATCCGACGCCGGATCAGCTCGCATAGCTGCGCCGTGTGCGGGTATGCCGTGGCATGGAAACCAGGCAAATGGGGCGGTACGCCAGTGGGGCGCGTGATGTGCTCAGCGAGCAGCACCGAGGGAGTCCTGCCCACGCATTTCATCTGCGTCGGCCAGCTCTCCTCGGGGAGGCCATCGCTCTGCGGCATGCCTTGGCGGACTGGGCACGTGCCCGCCACTTACCAGCGGATCTGGCTGCCGATCTTCAGCTGGCCGTCTTCGAAGCAATGACCAACGTGGCAGAGCACGCCTATGCTGCCGACTCGGCCGGCCTTCTCGATCTGCATGCCCAACACGGTGTCCGCGCCGTGCGCGTCACCGTCACCGACCGCGGCCGGTGGCGCCCGCAGCCTGACCCGAGCCACGGCCGCGGTCTACCGCTGATCCACCTGCTCGCCGATCACAGCGCTGTCACCACCACCCCAAAGGGCACCGTCGTCGCCATGGCCTGGCAACTGCCGTACCAGCCCCGTAGCGGCTGAACTGCGACGGCAACACTTGACCGCGCGCCGGAAACAGCATTCGAGGAACATCTGAACGAAACCAGTGCTGAGCGATGATCACGACCGTTATGCCCATCGATCTGTGACTGACCTGCGGGTCAGGCCTGCGGTGCAGCAATGGCGTCGGTGAATTGCATCGGGAACAGGGTGAGGATGCGCTGCACGGTCCTGGACGTCGGCGGGCGCAGGACGCAGGTGATTCCGCGTTCCACTGCCAGCAGGTAGGCCAGCTCCAGGGTGCGCAGCCCCGACGAGCTCAGGAAGGTCACAGTGGTCAGATCGATCACCAGCGTGCCGATCGCGCCGTGGACGCGTTCCAGCAGCAGTTCGTGCAGTCGCGGTGCGGTGTTGCTGTCGATGTCCCCGTCAGCCCGAACGATCACAATGTCGCTGGTGGGGCGGTGGGTGTCCAGCTGCATCGGATGCGGCTGCGCCAGCGTGCTCGGGTGGAATTCGGTGATGGTGCTGGTCATGGTGGCCCACTTCCGTTGGCCACACCCTAGGTACAACGCTGAGGGGTGATCGAGGCGATCGTGCGGCCACGCAACAACTGCTGCCCGGAGTGCGGGAAGGTCAGGTACGGCCGGCTGCTTGACCGAACCCCCAGCGTAGTACATCTGCACTATGCGGGCTCGGCGGCCCGATCAGGCCTGCTGTGCGCGGCGATCACCTCTCGACGTGTTTCGGCAGATCAGAAGGGGTATCCACGCTGCGGTGGCGCACCAGCGTAGGTGGCGCGCCAGGCATGGGAGGTGACGCAGCGGTGAAGGGTGACATCGAGACCTACTTCCAGGGCGGCGAGTGGAAGAACAAGGTCGAGGGCAGCAGCCGGGCCGCGAACGTCCACGGCTCGAAGGAAGCGGCCGCCAGTAAGGGCCGGGACATGGCCCGGCAGCGCAAGGTCGAGCACTTCATCCGCACCAAGGACGGCCGGATCGGTGAGCGCAACACCTACCGCCACGACCCCGGCAACATCCCCGGCTGAGAGAAGAGCCGCAACGGCCAGTTTTACCTGGCCGATCGGGCATGCGCTGGGCCATCCCGCGGCGCCACACTGCCGCGAGTTCGAGCTTGGGCGCGAAAGCCTCGGCGTCGGCGCCGCGGCACCACGCGGCCAGCAGCCGCAGGAGCCGCTCCTCGGTTGAGCCCTCGGTGCGCACACCGCCAGTTACCGCGGCGTGGGGTTCGCGGCGACGATGGCGAGGGTCTTGGTCCCGGCGATGGGCACCGTGTTGCAGACCGGCATGCCGCGGCGGCAGGCGAGGTAAATCGGGTCGCGGGTGCGTTCGGGGTTGGCAGTTCGGCGGGCAGTGCTCGGAGTCCGGCTGCGGACTCGCGGCGTGCGTGGAGCGCCGTCTGTTCCCTCGGAGCCCCTGCAGGTTGGCGCTGTTGCCCCTGCTGGCCAGAAGCGCTATTTAGCCGGTTCGGCGTGTGTGACAGGTGTCGTTCACGACCGCGGGGTGTCTGGGTCTACAACGATGGCGAGCTGGACCAGCTCGGCCCACCGGATACCGGCCGCTGCGGGTGCGAGCCCGGCCGCTGCGTGGCCGTGTGAAGCCGCCTCCTGAAAATTACAGAACTTTCGCGTCCGCTTGGACGTGAGTTTGTTTCCATTGTCGCTGACAAACGCCACCCGAAAGAGTTAATGCTCGGCAGGATTGTTGATCACGTCAAGTTGATCAAGGTATTTATGAGGGACTGCTGATCGAGTCGCCTCGAGGGGAGGGCGGCCGCGTGGGCTGAGCCCGTCGAGCAGACGTTCGCAGGCGCTCCAGTCGCCGATGTTGCACTCAACAGCCAGGGCTTCGACGCCGTGCTCCCGGCGGACCTGTGAAGCAGCCTCCTCGCGCGCGACCCCGTTGCGGCTGGCGATGACCACTGCGGCAACCTCGCCGGCGAAAGCCTCGACTATCTGACGGCCCAAGCCGCGCGTTCCGCCGGTCACCACCGTGACCCGACTCGAGAGCTTGCCCATCTGTCCCCTTCTATATCGCAACTGCGCCAGGCTGAGACTTGACGCGACCGCAGAGTTGATCACCGAGCTACGGGCGAACGTCGCGTGGCTCGCTCGTGTCCTCCCCGGCTTGGCGTCATGGAAGCGGTTTTCGTCTTGACAACACCATCACCGGCTCAGCACACAATGAGGACACAGCTGTGTTCCGCGATTGCTACCGGCGCCGATCGTGAGCGACCACAGTGGACTCATGCGAATGGGCAACCCCCTCCGCGTGACACACTCTCCGCCAGGTCTCGGCGGCGTCGCCAAGCTGATCCGCATGCCAGCGTCGGATGGTGCCTCCGGGAATGGATGCCACCCGGCGCTGGAATTCCTGAACTGTCGCGCTGATGCGGCGAGAAGGAGGAACGCGTGGCGCACTACACGCTGCAATGTGGTCACTGTAGCCCGATTGCCGACGCAGATGAGAACGCTCTGGACGAACTGGCCGCCAGTCCGGAGTCCGTTCGCGGATTCGCTTGGTGCGATCACTGTCAGGCCTGGAAGACGGTCCGCGAAGCCGTCTCGGTGCCGGAGGTAGCCGGGCCGAAAGAGACCAGGCGCGCTGAGGGCGCTGAGTCCACTTAGGTCGAACTTCAACCCGAAGAAGATTACTGGAATTCGCTGAAGGGGATACCCATGTCCAAAATCGCCCGACTCATCCTGCCCACGCTCGGTGTGCTGCTGGCCGGCAGCGTGACGCTCCAGGCTCCCGCCGCCTTCGCAACGCCCTTGTCGCCGGACCGTGCGGCTGGACTCGCGACCCAGCAGCCCATTGTCGACGCGGGACAAGCAGCCGGTGTCGTGGCCAACCAAGCCGGCGGGTGGGACCGCTGCCCCCAGGGCTACTTCTGCCTGTTCGACGGCTACAACTGGACCCGATGGCGGGCTTGGGCACGACCCTCGTCGAAGCGATCGACGCCGGCCGCCACGCCATCGGCGTCGAGTACGAAACGCACTGGGTCGCGGTGGCGCGCGCCAACCTCGCACTGGCCCGGGAGCGCGGGCACGCCCACGAAGCCGAGGTCCTGCGCGGCGACGCCCGCCGGCTACCACGACTGCTTCCCGAGCACCACCACGGTCAGGTTGCGCTGGTCGTCACCTCACCCCCGTACCGCCCCTCGCTGCACGGCCAGGTCGTCACCAAGGACACTGACTCCGACGACGGCAAGGTCCACAAGTTCCACCACCTCTACGGCAACCAGCTGGACCGCGGAAACCTGGCCAACGTCGGACACCACCGGCTGCTCACAGGGTTCACGCGCATCCTCACCGGGTGCGCCGCCGTGCTGCGCCCGGGCGGGTACGTCGCGATCACCGTGCGCCCGTGGCGCGAACATGCGGAGCTGATCGACCTGCCCTCGCAGATCGGCAAGTGCGGAGTCGCCGCCGGGCTCCTGCCCGTCGAACGGTGCGTTGCCCTGCTCGCCCGCGTCGCCGAGCGTGACCTGGTCGCGCGAGGCAGCTTCTTCCAACGCGACTTCATCCGCAAACAGCGCGAGCAGGGCCTGCCGATGCACCTGATCGCACACGAAGACGTCATCGTGCTGCGCAGCCCGCTCGAGGCCGCGCGCACCGGCGCGGGCGAGCAGCCGTGAGCGCCAATGTGCGGTGCTCACGCTGCGGCTGGTGTGCCCGCTACCGGCAGCCGGCCGCAGCCCGTCGCGCAGCTGCTCGCCATCGCTGCACGCGCTCGTCCGGCTCGCGCGGCGCGACCGCGCCGGAAGTCAGACGAGACGTTGACCTTGACGCGCGCCATCGCCTGAGTGCCAGTGACCGCTCATGGTGCGAAGGGAGCGACCTATGACCGGCGACGAGCGCAGTACACGGGTGATGAGAACTCCACCGGCTGGCGGCCAGTCACTGTTGTTCACCCCGGCGGAGGCAGCTCAGCGCATGAAGATCAAGGAGTCGTGGCTGCGCCGTACGGCCGGCGAACGCCGAGTGCCCTGCACCTTCCTCGGCAAGCATCTGCGCTTCTCCGAAGACGACCTCGTCGCGATCGTGCGTGACGGAGCGACGGCGCAGCCGCGACATCGTCATCGAGCCCGGCAACGCCCGCCAGCGTCGCAGTCCCGGCGGAGCTGGACTTCAAGTTGAGAGCCCCGGCTTTTCATGGCCGGTCGAGGTTTTTCAGAGGCTCTTGTCGCCGCGCACTGGCTCTCTGCGACGGGGAGAGCGTTCATGGTGACGCCCGATTTCATGACCCCAACACCAATGGAGTGGAGTTCACCTTGCCTTGGGTCGACCCTTGCAGCAACGGCACGTTCCGCGTCCGCTTTCGGCGCGACGACGGGTCCGTCGCATCGATCCCGGGATTCCCTGACGGGCGGTCCGCCAGCGACTACATCGACGACATGAAGACGGACCAGCGGCGAAACGTCTGGGTCGACCCGACGACTCAGCAGATGCTCCTCGGCGACTTCGCCGAGCCGGACTGGATCGACTCCCTCGACGTCGACCAGCGCACCGACGAGAACTATCGCAGCTTCCTCAAGGTGCACATCAAGCCCAAGTGGGAGTGCGTACCCCTCATCGAGATCACCAATCTCAACGCCAGAGCTTGGAAGAAGGAACTTCGTGCCTCGGGCTTGGCTCAGAGCACTGTCGACAGCATTATGAAGTGCTTCTCGATGCTCCTTTCGGATGCCGCCGACGAAACACTCATCCCCGTCAACCCGATCCGCAAGCCGCGTCGCGGGCGGCGTCAGCGTCCACAGCGCCGCGTGCGGCAGATCTGGGCCGAGCCGGACGAAGTGCTGGACATCGCCGACCAGGCCGCGCTGGTATACGGACCAGAGGGGGCACTCCTCATCGTCACCGCCGCCTGGACCGGCCTCCGCTGGGGAGAACTGACGGGCCTCGACAGAGCCACGTGCACCTCTTCGACGACGACAAGGGCAAGATCATCGTCGACCCCGATGTCGGCTGTTTGCACGAGCCGAACAAGGGGCCGATGTTCCCAGGGCCGCCGAAAACCGACTCCTCCGTGCGCGACGTCTCTCTCCCACCGTTTCTCGTCCGGCTCCTGCGGACACACCTGGCGACCCACAAACACCGGCACGTGTTCGTCACACCCGACAGCGCACTTCACCGGCGCAGCAACTTCGCGCGACGCGCGTTCCGCCCCGCCGCCGACGGCAAAGTCTACGTCCCCAACGCCCCGCTCCGGCCGCGCGCCGTCAAGCCGGGCCTGAAGTTCCATGGGCTCAGACACAGCCACAAGACGTGGATGATCGCCGACGGCATCCCTGAGATCGCCCAGGCTCTTCGGCTGGGGCACGAGCTCAAGGACAAGGTGCAGGAGACGTACTCGCACGTCGCTGTTGCCGTCGAGGAACGGCTTATCGAGCTTCTCCAGGCACGCTGGGAGAAGGTAGTAGCCAGCAGCACGACGCCCACGGACTTGTCGACGTGGCGGCGCGTTATCTAGGCGAAGTCTGAACGCTGGGCACGGGCGCTGCCGCTCCCGGATAGCCGTTCGCGTCCGGCGGGTTGGCGAAAGGACCAACGGGAGCGCTGCCGAGGGTCCTGCGTGCCGAGTGTTGGGGCGACATGCTTGCCGAACTTGCCGCCGATCACCGCGGCCGCACCGGGCGGGTCTACGACCTGAACGTCTCGTTCGACGAGACTGTGTGCCGGCATGCGAACACGGCCGCGCTCGACTGCATCGCCAGCTTGGCGAGCTGACACAGGCCCAGCGATATCGTGAATCCGATCATGTCCGACTGTGGCAAATCGGTCATACTACGCTTTTTCTCGAGTCTCATCCCGAGGTGAGTGTTCACCCGGACGGCGGGTGGCATGTCGAGATCTCACTCAATATAGTGAATTTCGGGTGGGAGGTGACTTCTTCTGGGGCGAAGTCTGTGCTGATAACGCGGGCATCATCTTGTAATTGCAGGCGGTAGATTCGCGCCTGCGCGCCCGCGTCTAAATTGCTGTTTTTGGTTCTTCGCTCGGAGTTGAAGTTGTCGGCTTCGATTGTCGACTGATGTCAATTTTTACTTTCCGCCCATCGTTAGCAGATGTGCTATTCAGCACACGTTACCGAGGGTAGGTGTACTGCATTGCTCAAGCGAAAGTCTTTTTGGTACTCGTCAGTTGCTGTGCTTCCGGTATTGCTGTCGCTGACCGGCGTGGGCACCGTGTCGGCGAGTGCGGCCCCAGTCGCGGGCGCGACACCGCTGGCCCGGTCGTGCTCGACCACGACCGACGGCGGCAAAGCCGCCACCCGATGCACGCAGGTGTTCATCAAGGGCGGCAAGAGAACTAAGAACACCGACGCCGCGAACTCCGCGAGATCCAACGCCCGGTCGATGTCGACCGGGAAGAAGCCGGCCGATGTGATCCCGGCGTGCGCCGGGGGCTTTTACAACCCTGACCGGTTCACGTCCTGCTCGGTCGAGGAGTGGACGGTGGAATCGACCGAGACCGTCGATGGAGTGACGACGGTGGTGGGAACCATTCCGATCACGTTTTCCGGCGCGGTGGAATTCGATGACGACGGCCTTGGCGGTGGCGCCCCCGCGTGGTTGTTCGACGAGTCGATCACCATTGGCCAGGGCACGGGCACCCTCACGGCCGGCACCGGCGGCACCTTGAGCACCGGCTGCGGCAAGGACCCCGCAGTGTGCGAAACGACCCAGGGCAACGAGAACATGCCAGTCGAGCTCCTCTCGGACACCACGGTGGAGTTCACCTGGAACCAGATCGACAACGGCGATGCAACCCGGTTGGCCAACACGCTGGACTTTCTCACCGGATTCCTCGGTGTCGATGTCACCCTCACCGAGAACGTGTTCAACCCGGTTGACCTCAACGACAGCGCCAACAACACGCTGTTCGGCCGCTGCGACAGCGTGAACCCCAACACCTCCTGCGTCGACCATGCCTACCCCTACAACGCGGTGGCCTTCGACGCCACTGTCAAACCCCTCATCGGCCCCGTCGCCGACCACGTGTTCAACGCCGAAGCCACGCTCCCGACTCACTGGGGAAACCCCAACTACCCGAACAGCCAGCTCACCCGATCCACCGATCCGGCCGTCGAAGCCAACAACCGTGGCGTCGCCTGCGCCAACGTCCCACCGTCGTGCGATGAATACCCCATGGCGACCACCAACCAAGGCGCGTTCTACTCGGCCCCCGGCGACTGGTCCGCGGTCACGGTGCCCGTGAGCGCGAACAACTCGCAAGGCGGAACGATGACCAACTTCAACAACTACAACCGCATCGTCGACGGCGACGAGTTCTGGGTACTTGCCGTCAAGGCGGATGGTTCGCAATCCTGGTGACATGCCCATAACTGTTCACTACGGCGACGACGTGGTGCTGGACCTGCGCAGCAAGGAAGGCCAGTACCACGTCGACGCCGGCGGCGCCCACGAAGACGACTGGCCCGACCCCGTAGCCGCGACCACCACCGGCGAAGACAACTGGTTCGCCGTCATTTGTGGCACCGGATGGGGGCCGGTCACGGTGCGCGTCCAGCTGCTCAACCAACGACCCGAGACCGCCCCCTCCACCGCAGACCCGTGGGAGATGGTGGTCGAACGCGACATCGTCGCTGGCGGACCACACATGCAGCTCATCGAAATCATGACACCGCAACCGTTCCACACGATCGAAGCCGGCCCTGGCCGATTCCGAGCCCGCATCCACACCGCACACCGAGCGCAAGCCTTCCAAGCCGGAGACCTGAGCGAGCCGGTGGAACACCACTGGCTCCAATTTTGGCCCGCAGACGCGCCAGCCGAACCCAGCGTGCTCAAAGGACCCGACACCTTCGCTCAAAACTACTGAAGCCCGGCGGCACAGCGTTGTCCAACGACGACACTCCACGCCGACACAACCTCATGCCCGCCCTCGTGGCATTCTCGACATCGGTCACCACGCCGCGCGAACCTCGACGAGGGCCAGTGGGTGGCGGCATTGATCGAGTTGGTGAGCGGGCGTGTCCGCCAGCGCCGAGGAAACCGCCGCCGGTAACGGGATCCCGTGAACCCTGCAACCCCGCCGGGCAGGTTTGAGCTTGTGCTAGTCGCCTCAGCTCACACGGCCGCCGAGGCGTCGGATGACGGCAAGGAGATGGCCGTGCGCGGCGATGAGATCAGAGCGGGCATCGTCATCTCGCATCTCCACGGCCTGTCGCTGCGCCTGGTCCAGGAGCACGGAGACGCGTGGCTCGCGCGAGTCGAGAAACGGGCGGGCGCGCACGGTGGTGTGGGCGAGCACGGTCATCATGATCGGGATCTCGGCGGTGCTGGGAGAAACGGCGAGGACCGCGGTGAGCACCTTGATCTGGGTGGCCAGGACGCCCAGTAGCTCGCGGCCGGAGCCGTCGTCGTCGCCCGGAACGTGGTTATCAGCGCACATGAAGCCTTCCCTGGGAGCACCTGCAGGTTAAACCGCGGCCTGCCATGGCACGCAACAGTGATGGTGACCAGGCGATCATCCGCAGCGCATACGATCGTCGAAGCCGCTCCTTCCTCCTGGCCGTGGCCTGGGCTCGCCGCGCGTCCCCTTGCCCCCGACGAACGAGGGGACACGCCGGCACGCTGGACAGCTGTGGCCAGCCGCCTTGCCTGCTGCTCTGGGGTGGAAACGCTCGACCGGTGTCGACATGACAGTGCGTACCGCGGAACCCCCCATGCGGGTGAGGTGCCGTGGCCGCCCGAAGTTTGCCAGCATCGCGATCCCCTTCGCCGTCGTGTCCACGCGCGCGAAGCACCGGGACCTCCCCGGGCGAGCCGAACGGCGAATTCGAGTTCAAGGGCTACAAGCGCAGCAGCCTGATGCGTGAGGCGGCGCATGGCGCAGATTGGTACGAGGTGCGCGTGAACCCGTTGCTGAACAAGGAAAAGAACCTGCTCGGCGTTTCGGTCGTGTAACGCACCGTTGCGGGAATTGAACGGCCTGGCGGAGGGGAGGCTCGTAGGCGGTGACGCGCACTCATTTGGCGCTGGCTGCCAGCGCTTCCTCGACCGAGGTGAACAGGTTGAAGACCCGTTCGACGCCGATCAGCTTGAGAGTGCGGTCCAGGTAGGAGTCGACGGCGAGGCGCAGGGCTGTGTGCGCGCCGGCCTGCTGTCGGGCCTCGACCAGCGCCGCGATCGCGGACGAGCCGAAGAACGTGACCCGCGTGAGGTCGATCACCAGCACCGCGGGTGGCTTTTCGAACGTCTGCTGGATCGCGGTGCGCAGCTGCGGGGTGGTCAACGCGTCGAACTCGCCATACGTGGTGAGCACCGCCGTGGGACCGTTGCGATCCAGGGCTATGCCCGTCTCGATCGCCTGCTCTCCGGCGTCCTGCGTGGGGTCGGGGTCTGAGGCCTGCATGTTTCGATCTTTTCGCACTCGCAGCCCGAACGCACGGCTGTGTGTGCGGCGGCGGTTGAACCCGCCTGCCCGTTGGTGACTCGGAGTGTCAACCGGGCTGGTTGTCAGTCGGCACGGTCCAGGCCATCGAAACTGTGGTGCCCTCGGGTCCGGAGTTGATGTCGGAGTGGTGGGCGAGAAACCGGATCAGGGGCAGGCCACGCCCGCTGCGCCCGTAGAGCCGGGTCGGGTTGCGGCGTTGCCTGCCAACGGCCGTAGTCGGTGACCGTCACGCGAACCGTGTGGTCGTCGTGGTGGGCCCGAAGGTCGACGAGGCCGGGGGCGTCGGCCGGGTAGGCGTGTTCGACGGCGTTGATCACCGCTTCGTAGACGGCGAGTTCGACATCGCTGACCAGCTGGCGTGGAAGTCGGCACGCGGTTGCCCATTGGGTGAGAGCGAGGCGAAACGCGGTGGCGTCCTCGACGCGAGCGTGCTGGTGCAGGTGCAGGGCCGGTTCAGCGGGGCCGTAAGTCGGCTCGCGCGGCGAGCGCACTGCGGCAGCTCCTCGTTTTCGGCAGTAGGCCGTGCTCGTCGGGGCTTGTGTCGCACCCGTCTGCAGAGCAGGTAGGCGAGGTGGTCAGCGTCCGTCCGGGCCGTCATTCGGCGGCGACCGCGGATCGTACCGTGTCGTGGAGGACGAACTGCTGGTCCAGACCGAGCAGGCCCAGAACGCGGCGGACGTTGTGCGGGGCGACGAGCCGCACAGACGTGCGCGTGCCCGCGTTCCTCTGCGCTTCGATCAGGGCGGCGATCGCTGCCGAACCGATGAACGAGGTCTCGGTCAGGTCGATCACGAGGACGGGGGGTGGGTCGACGAAGACTTCGGCGATGGCGTCCTGCAGGTCCGGGGACGTGACCGCGTCGAAATCGCCTCGAGCAGTGAGCACAACACTCAACTCGCCCCTGTGCACACCAACCTCTGCCGCGGCGGCCGCCGCGCTGTTCGGGGTCTGGTCGGATCCCTGCATGACCGGCATCATCGCAGTCTGGAACCGGTATCGCGAAGCGATAGATATTCAAGGGCCGAGACCCAGGCCGTTTGCGCCGTGGGGTGCAGCGGACCGGCGTTCCACAGCCCCACCTGCGGGCCGGGGACGTCAGCGACCCAGAGCATCCTGCAGCTGCTGCTTGGTCATCTTGGAGCGGCCGTCGATGTTGCGCTTTTTCGCTTCGTTGTAGAGCTGGTCCCTGGTCGGCCCACCCGGCGCTTGCCGGTTGCCCGACCGCTTCCCGCCGCGCTTCTGCGGGCTCGTGTCCCGGGTCGAGCTCTTGCTCGCCGTCTTCGACTCCCCGGATTGTGCCCGGTTCTTGTTGACCGTCCGGGCGGCGATCTCCTCGGCCCGCGACGTGCTTGCCCCGCGCTTCTTCTGCGAGTCCTTGATGTGCTCGTACTGGCGTTCGCGCTTCCCGCTTCCACTGCTCTGTGGCATCGCCCCTCCTTGGTCGTGACCAGCAGATACCCGCAGTGAACACCGGCAAAACCGCGGCGGCGGGCGGCCCGCATCGACGCCATCTCCAGGGCACGCGGATCAGCCCGTCGTCAGGCGCGACGGCACGCTCGCCCGCAACAGCCGGACCAGAGGTTAGTTTGCTCGTTACGAGCGCGGGTATACCACAGTCCCGGTCCGCGCACGCTCCTCCGAAATCGGTGCGGGCCCGCGAAGGCCGGGCGGCGGCGCCCGCGCCCCCTCCCGCCGTCCGGCCCCCGACCCGCCTCGATGTGGCGTGTGACCCTCCGCTTGTTGCAGCGGAAACGTTCAGCTCGCCGGCCCGCCGTCGGGCGGTGGCTGGACAGGCCCAGGGGGTGCTGCATGGCACGTGGCGCGGAACTCGTCGAGGAACGCGCTGACGACATCATGCAGCTTGGTGTTGGTGTCTCTCGACAGCTTCATCAGCAAAGCGAATGCCTCATCCTGATCGCAGCGCCGTGTGCGGATCGTGTGCGGCCGGGGGAGCGCCACGCGTTTCGGTGAGGCCTGGCCGGGCGTGGGAGTGAACGAGCCGGTCATTCCCGGCAGCGTTCCCGCTGTTCCCCGATCACCTGCTGGCCGGTGTCGTCGGCGTCGTCGAGGTCGGCGGGTGGGTGGCCTTCGCCGGGGTCGTAGAGGGCGTCGTCGGTCTCGCGGCCCGGGTCGGGCGTCGTCGGGCGGGCGATGTCCGGGTGATCGGTGCCGTCGCGCATGAGGCGGGGTTACCCGAAATCGGGGTGCGGCGCACCCCGGTTTCGGCGGCGGGAGCGCGGGTAGGCGGGCAGCATGACTCCTGTCGGTACGGGCTTGCCCACGGTGGCCGACCTCGCGGGCCTGGCCGGCCTGTTCGAGGCCGAGCGCGGCGATGACCTGTATGTCCGTTGGTCGCGCGCACCCGTCGCGGACCTCACGGACGGCGAACGCGCCGAGACGAGCCTGGACGGCCTCACCGGCGTCGCACTGCCCGGCCTGTCCGCCAGCCCGCTGCGGAGAGAGTCGTGGTGGCGGGACCGGTCGATCCGGCTGTGGCTGGCCCGCCGCCTCTACGACTACGAACACCTGCGCGACCTGCGCGGCCCCGGCGTCCGGCCGTGGGTCTTGCGCGGCCGGGAGATCGCCCGTGGCCCCGACAACGAACCGCTGGTCGTCGACGCCCGGCCGCTGGCGTGGGTCGCCGACGACGTCCTGCACGAGGCCCGCCGCCTGGTTGACGAGCAGGGCTCGCGCGAGTGGGGCCCGATGGACCGCCGCGCCGGCCCTTGAGGCCGGGCGACGTCGTTCCGGCCCTCCTCGTCGAACAGGCCGGTCGGCGCGATGTCGCCCTCGAGGCCATACGCCTCGAGTTCCTCGGTGGCGGCGCCACCGGCTCTGTTAGCCGGTCGGCGCGTGAGGTCGAACTGCAACCGCGCAACCTCCACTAGTTGTTGCCGTTCTGGCTGCGGCGCGGATTCGGTGATGTCATATGGCCCGCAGTCCATAGTGCAGGCCCATCTGGGCGTCAAGGCGATCTACTCGACGACTTTCCTACAGGCCGGGCGCGCCGATGGAGAGTCGGCGCGCCCACGTAGTTCACCATCGCGTTTGCTCCGCTCCAGCGCCACCGGCGTGGTCAGACACGCGTAGGCGGGCACCCCGCTGGCCTGATTCTCTTGTTTGTTCGCTGCCACGGGACCGTTGACCGTGCCTGAGAAGCGGCTCGAAAGCGGTTACCGTGAACTCGTGGACCGGTGATGGAAGCGAGCACTGCCGTGGACGGCTACCCCACCAGCGGTTTCACAGTGATGCCGACAGCGGCCGGCGGCGCCGTGGTGCTGGCCGTTGGTGGTGAGATCGACACGACCAACAGCCGGGCCTCCGGCGACCACGACCAGCCTCGGTGGCCGCCGTGCCGCCTCCCAGGCTGGTCGTGGTCGATCTGACCGCCGTCGCGTTCTTTGGCCCGGCCGGCGTCCGGTGTTCAACTTCGACCACATCGTCGGCCACGGCAACCGCCCGGCTCACGGCCTGCCTCCGCCGCTGCGGGACGTACCGAGGCACCGGAGCGGGAAACCACGCTGCGGGCGGGTGCCGCCATGGCTACCGGAGAAACCGGTTTCGACGTCACCTACGACTGGTGTCCGTGCAGTACCACTCGTTGAAAGCCGGACACGACTACGGCCAATACGTGCGCGACGCCGAAAACGCCGATCGCCAGGACATCGCCGATTTCATCCGCCGCGTGATGGAAGAGGACTCGGCGCGGGCCAAGCAGTGCCACGAGTTCATCAGCGAACTTTCGGGCACCTCCGAATCCGGCCCCGCGGTCACCTGGCACCCGCGTGGGGAGGTGGCGGCGGTCGGCGCCTCCCCACGCGTTCCGTTCGACCGATGGCCACCACGATGAGGACGGGGCGCCGAGCGCGCGCGGCGCCGGTCAGAGGGTGATCGCGTTTCCGCGGTCGCGTAGTGGGTATTTCGGTTCCCATGCCGGCTTCAGGGATCCCGGTGGCGAGCCGAATAAGGAGGGGCTGTGTCGACTGACGCGATCGTGCTGCTGAAGGACGACCACAAGACCGTGGAGAGTTTGTTCAAGCAGTTCGAAAAGGCGGGGGAGAAGGCGTACAAGGAGAAGCGGCGCCTCGTAGACTCGATGATCGAGGAGTTGACGATCCACGCCTACATCGAGGAAGAGATCTTCTACCCGGCTGCGCGGGAGGCTCGGCGAGCTCGAGTGCCAGCACCTGCGTGAGAGCGCCCACGGCGGCGTTCGGCCGGCGCGGGTTGACGAGGAGGAACTCCTCCTCGACGCCCACCGTCGTGCCGTCGCCGCCCATGCGCACCGGTTACCCGTTCGGGGGCTGGTGCACGCGCCGGAGGAACCGCTCGACGTGGTTGAGCGCTTCGCGGCCCTCCGAGACGTTCTGCATGACCCAGTTGTGGAACATGCCCGGGTGCTCGCGGTGGTCGAGTGCGATCCCGGCGTCGCGGGCGCGGTCGCGGAACCGGTGCGCGTCCGGGAGCAACAGGTCGCGGGTGCCGATGAACAGGCTGACCGGGCCCAGCCCCGACAGCTCTGCGTGCAGCGGGCTGATGCGCGGGTCGTGCGGGTCGGTGGCTTCGGAGTACATGCGCCCGGCCTCGCGCAGCCCGGTGATGCCGAGGATCGGGTCGTGCTCGTTGAGGACCACGGAGATCGGGTCTTCGAGCGTGACGTCGAGCCACGGAGAGATCAGCACCAGCCCGTCGGTTGCGGGCGGCCGTCGGCACGCAGCCGCTGGGCGATCGCCAGCACGAGCGCGCCGCCGGCCGAATCGCCGGAGACGACCGTATGGTCCGCGTCGGCTGCGAGCTGCTCGTAGGCGGCGTGGACCACTGGCAGGTTTTCGGTGTGGTCGTGCCGCGGGACGAGCGGGTGGATCGGCAGTGTCACCGCGCAGCCGAGGCGGGCCATCAGCTCGGCCGCGAAGCGCCAGTGGTGCTGCTGGATCTCCTCGACGTAGCCCCCGCCGTGCAGGTGCAGCACATGCAGCCCGGTGGCTCCGCGACTCGGCCGCAGCGTCCAGCATGGGAAGCCGCGGACCTCGTGCCGGTCCACTGTGCACCGCCGGCGGATCCGGCGCGGCGGGCGGGCCATCGACGGCCGCTGGTGGCGGTGCAGGGTTCGGGCGTCGTCGTAGAACCGCTTGTGGCCGGAGGCGCGCTGGTACGCCATGTACAGCTTCGCTTTCGTGCTCACCATGAGGACCGGTTACCCCTGAAGGAGGCCGGGCCAACTTCGTGGTTGTCTCGACCGAGGACGGGTACGCCGACCGGGAGCTGACCGGTACAAGGGAGCACGGATGAGCACCGCGGAGAAGCCACTGGCCGTCGTGACCGGCGCGTCGAGCGGGATCGGCCTCGAGCTGGCCAAGCAGTTCGCCCAGCACGACTGCGACGTCGTGCTCACGGCGGAGGACGACGAGCTGGCGGCCGCGGCCGAGCAGGTGCGGTCGTGCGGAGGGGCTGTGGACACGGTGCGGACTGACCTCGCGCGGCCTGAAGGAGTCGAAGAACTGGTCGCGCGGGTTGCCGAAAGCGGCCGGCCGATCGAGGCACTCGCGGTCAACGCGGGGGTCGGCGTCAACGGCGAGTTCGCCGGCGACACCCGCCTCGACGACCAGCTGACCGTCGTCGACCTCAACGTCCGCTCCGCCGTGCACCTCGCGAAGCGCGTGGTGCCCGACATGGTCGAGCGCGGGCGCGGGCGGGTGTTGTTCACGTCGTCGATCGCCGGCACCGCGCCCGGGCCGTACCAGGTGGTGTACTCGGCGTCCAAGGCGTTCCTGACGTCGTTCTCCGAAGGCCTGCGCGGCGAGCTGAAGGACAAGGGCGTGACCGTCACGGCGCTGCTGCCGGGCGCGACCGACACCGAGTTCTTCGAACGCGCCGACATGGCGGACACGAAGATCGACGCGGGCCCGAAGGCCAGCGCTGCCGACGTTGCCGAGGCGGGTTTCGCCGCGCTGATGGCCGGCGACGACAAGGTCGTGACTGGCGCCAAGAACAAGGTCACCGCTGCCGCGTCTCGCGCGCTGCCGGACCAGGCCAAGGCGGCCCAGCAGGGCAAGATGATGAAACCCGGCTCGGCCCAGGAGTGACCTGACGGCTCCCGTTGCCCGCGTGACGCGCAGTCGTCCGATGACGTCCCTTGCGCGAACACCGTGAAATACCAGGCGCGCGCTGCGGCCAAAGGTTTCGGGGCGCGTCCCCGGTAGCCGAAGGACTGTGCGACCAAGGGCCGATCAGGCCGAGACGCGGCACGTCGAGGTGGGCCATCAAGCGGGTGACGGCGTTCGAGTAGCCGTCAGCCCAGCCGCTGGAGGCCAGCACCGGGAAGTGGTGCGCTGGCGGGACCACTAGCTCAAGGACGACGACAACGGCGTGCTGGACGGGCCGATGGTGCGGACGTGGCTGCAGGAGAGCGTGCCACCCTCGGCGGCGTACGAGGACCGGCCCGGGCGGTGGGTCGGGGAGACGCGGTGGCCTTCGCCGCACGTGCGCGCGTCGGAGCACGCGCTGGCGCCGCACGCATCGCGCGACCGGGCGAGCGCGTGCCGGACGAGGTGCTGCCGGTGTCGTCGCCCTTGTCGGTGGGGCAGTTCGCGGGGAACTGGGCTTCCTACAGCGCCCCGCCGGACCTGCCGTGCGACCAGCGCGAGGAGGACGGCGGTTCGCTGGTGTTCGACACGGACGTGCTGAGCGAGCGCTGCGAGACCCTCGGCGCGGATCGCGGCGGCCGCCGCCGGTGGGCCAGGTCGTTGAGCGCCGCGCGGAAGCGGCGGGCCACCACTGTCGGCGCCGGGCGGGCGGGGTGCGGCCACGCCGACAGCACCACCGGCGCTTCCCCGCACTCCGGCTCCAGCGCGAGGCTCCAGCCGCTGTCACTGCTCCACTGGGCCATCAGCAGCCGCCCCGGATGACACGGAACCTGCTCGGCGAGGGCGATGTAGGCCGTCGACGGTCTGCCTTCCTCACACCACGACGCTTCGGGCTCGACTCGCAGGAGGCAGGCGATGGACTCGACGTACTCGCGCAGCGGCGAAACGTGACCACGATCCGGCTTCATCGCTGAACCTCCCTCGCAGACCCGGCCCCGGTCCCGTTCGATCGCTGTACCCGTTTCTCCTGTGCCGGAACCGGAACAGCGTTTGCCACGAGTTCCGCCGGGTATTCGCCACTGTGATCCACGAGTGTTGTGTCGGGAGGCGCGGTGCCACAGCGGGACGGGATCGGCGAGCCATGGGGAACGCGGACGCAGTACGGCCGGGGAGAGCCGTGGCCGGTCCGAGTGGACAGTCACCTCGCGGACGGTGTGCGCCCGGAGGATGTGGAGCGTTGGGTGCGCAGCGCCGCTGTGTTGCACTCCAACGGCGACGGTCTCGACCTCGCGGTCGCCGGCGGGCGCATCGTCGGTGTACGCGGCCGGGCCGACGACCACGTCAACCGCGGGCGGCTGGATCCCAAGGACCTCTTCGGCTGGCAGGCGAACTCCGCGCCGGATCGGCTGACGACGCCGCTGGTGCGCCGGCACGGTGAGCTCGTCGAGGCGAGCTGGGACGAAGCGATGGACCTCGTCGTCCGCCGCAGCAAGGAGCTTCTCGACGAGCAAGGGCCCGGCGCGCTGGGTTTCTACACCAGCGGCCAGCTGTTCGCCGAGGAGTACTACACGCTGGCCGCCGTCGCGCGCGGTGGCATCGGCACGAACCACCTCGACGGCAACACCCGCCTCTGCACGGCGACCGCCGCCGCGGCGCTCAAGGAAACCTTCGGCTGCGACGGCCAGCCCGCGTCCTACGCGGACGTCGACCACGCCGACGTCATCGCCCTGTTCGGGCACAATGTCGCCGAAACACAAGCGGTGCTGTGGGAGCGGATCCTCGACCGGCTCGCCGGGCGCGAGCCGCCGGAGTTGCTGTGCGTCGACCCGCGTGCCACCCCGGTCGCCCGCGCGGCGACCCTGCACCTCGCGCCGCTGCCGGGCACGAACGTGGCGTTGATGAACGGGCTGCTGCACGAGCTGATCGAGCACGGCTGGGTCGATCGCGAGTACGTCGAGCGCCATACGGTGGGGTACGCCGAGCTGGTGGCGACGGTCGCGGACTACCCGCCCGAGCGGGTCGCCGAGGTCTGCGGGCTCGCACCCGGTCAGATCCGCGAGGCTGCGCGTCTGCTGGGTAGGGCAGAGCGGCTCTTGTGCACCGTCCTGCAGGGCTTCTACCAGTCGCACCAGGCGGCGGCGGCCGCGGTGCAAGTGAACAACGTGGTGCTGCTGCGCGGGATGCTCGGCAAACCGGGTGCCGGCGTGCTGCAGATGAACGGCCAGCCGACCGCGGAGAACACGCGCGAATGCGGCGCCGACGGCGACCTGACGGGGTTTCGCAATTGGGCCAACGACGAGCACGTGCGCGAGCTCGCGGACTTGTGGAACGTCGACGTGAGCCAGATTCCGCACTACGGGCCGCCGACGCATCTGATGCAGATGCTGCGCTATGCGGAGAACGGCAGCTTGCGGTTGTTGTGGGTGTCGGCGACCAATCCGGCGGTGTCGCTACCGGACCTGCATCGGATCCGGTCGATCCTGGCGCAGGACCGGCTGTTCCTCGTGGTGCAGGACGCGTTCCGCACCGAAACCGCCGAGCTCGCCGACGTCGTGCTGCCCGCGGCGATCTGGGGTGAGAAGACCGGCACCTTCACCAACGCCGACTGCACCGTGCACCTGTCCGTGAAAGCGGTCGACCCGCCGGGGCGAGCGCGAGCGGACCTCGACATCTTCCTCGACTACGCCCGACGCATGGACCTGCGCGACGCCGACGGCGCGCCCTTCCCATCGTGGACCGACGCCGAGTCGGCGTTCGAGGCGTGGAAACGCGCGTCGGCCGGGCGCCCGTGCGATTACAGCGGTTTGAGCTACGAGAAGCTGTGCGAGGTCAGCGGTGTCCAGTGGCCGTGCACTGCAGACCACCCCGATGGTACCGAGCGGCTCTACACCGACGGGAAGTTCTTCGCCCACCCTGACTACTGCGAGAGCTACGGGCGGGACATGGTCACCGGGGCGCCGACCGAACCCTTCGAATACCGGGCGATGAACCCCGACGGCAAGGCGATGCTCAAGGCCGCCGGGTACTTTGAACCCCACGAGACGCCGGATACCGACCACCCGTTCTTCCTGATCACCGGCCGCACCCTCCACCACTTCCACACCCGCACCAAAACCGGGCGCGCGCCACAACTGGACGCGGCCGCGCCGGAGGTGTGGCTGGAGGTGTCCGAAGGGGACGCCGCCGCGGCGGGTCTTTCCGAAGGGAACGTGGCGGAGGTGTCGACGCCGCGTGGCGCGGTGCGCGCGCACGTCCGCATCGGCGGGATCCGCGACGGTGTGCTGTTCCTGCCGTTCCACTACGGCTATTGGGACGTCGACCACGCGGTGGGCAAGGACGGTGACCGGGCGGCGAACGAGCTGACGTTCACCGACTGGGACCCGGTGTCCAAGCAGCCACTGTTCAAGGTCGCCGCCGCCGCACTGCGCAAGGTCGGGGAGGACGAGCCGGCGCCGCCGCTCGCGCCGGTGGACACGATCGTCGACGAGGAGATGTCCGGGGAGGTCGCCCGATGAAGCTGGGCCTGGCGCTGCGCGAACTGCATCGCGCGGAGAAGTCGCTGGCGCGCGACCTGCGCAAGACCGCCGACCGGCACGTTGTCGAGCACGAAGTGCACCACGTCGCCCGGGACCTGGCCGGCTGGTCGGCCGAGCACGTGCGGGAACTGGCGCGGTACGGGCAGGCCTACGGGCTCCGGCTCGACGAGGACGTGCCCGGCTCCGGCCCGCTGGCCCCTGCGCGCTCGGCGCTGGCCGAGCTGAGCGCCCGGCGCCCGGAACCGGGATTGCTCCTGCTCGCCGACCTGCGCCGGCTGCACCGCAAGGCCGCGGGCGTCTCCCTCGACTGGGAGCTGCTCGCCCAGGGCGCACAGGCCGCGAAGGATGCCGAGCTGCTCGACCTGGCACACCGCTGTCACCCGCAAACGCTGCGACAGCTGAAGTGGACCAACGCGATGCTCAAGATCATGTCGCCGCAGATCCTCACGAGCTGAGCCCGGCGGTCACCGCCGTTCGCGCAGCAGCCGCACGGTCGCGCGCTCCAGCACTGTCCGCGCTTCGTCACCCTCCAGTCCGGCGGCGCGTTTCACCGCCGCAGCGATGGTCGAACAGCGGGCCGGGGCGACGCGTCAGAGCAGTTCGTGGCGCGTGAGCTCACAGTTTCGCCTGCGCGACTGGATCTCCCGATCGGGGCGGATTCCGCGGCAGCTCGCGCCCGTGCGCCCGCCAGGTGGTGGCCACTGTTTCGGCGCCGAGAAGACCCTGTCGGCACGCGGGCGCGGACGGATCCTGCTCAGCGACCTGAAGCACCTCTTGGAGACGCCGGCGATTCCGCTGGTGCCGTTGCCGGGTCATCCCGACGCGAACGTCCGTCCCCTGCGCGCAGCGGAAGAGCCGCCGGTGTCCTCCGCACCGGGGTTCACCGCTCGTCCGGAATCTCCTGGGGCACGATCCCCGACACATTGAGCTCGGCCAGCACCGCCGCGGTCGTCGCCTGCGGGACGGCGGCCGAACCGCCGCTGCCTGCGGCGACCACCACCTCGGCGACGTCGTGCCGCTTGAGGTTCGTGCGCTGCGAAACCTGGCGCGGCGCCGCGAAAGCTTCGTCCTCCGACCAGTTCCGCAACACCATGAGTATGCCCTTCGCCTGCTCGATCACCGGTTGCGTCGCCAGCGCTTCCTCGAGCTGGGCCACCTTGGCAGCGTGCACCGACGTCCTCACGACAGCGGCTCCCCGGCCAGCCGTTGGGCGGTTTCGAGCAGCAGGGCGTGGACGAACGCCTGCGGCAGGTTCCCGCGTAGCTGGCGCTGCCGCACGTCGTACTCCTCGGCCAGCAGGCCGGGCGGGCCGCAGGCGGCGCGGGTGCGTTCGAACCAGCGGAAGGCGCGCACACGCTCGCCCTGGTGCCAGCAGGCGAGCGCCATCGTGAACCCGCACAGCAGGAAGGCTCCCTCCGTGTCACCGAGCGGTCGATCGTCGGGCGCGAAGCGGTAGACGTAGCCGTCTTCGCACAGGTCCGCGCTTACGGCGTCGAGGGTGGCGAGCGTTCGCGGGTCGGCGGCGGCCACGGCGCCGCGGACCGGTGGCAGGAGCAGGGCGGCGTCGGTGCCGCGCAGGCCGGGGGAGCGCTGCCAGGCGCCGCGGTGGTCGACGCAGCGGCGGGTGGTCTCGGCGAGCAGCCGGTCGGCGAGGCCGGACAGCTTCGCCGCAGGCGCTGCGGGCCGCTGGGCGGCGATGGCGCGCAGCCCCGCGACGCAGGCGAGCCGCGAATGGCTCCACCAGTCGTTGTGCAGTTCCCACACGCCGGCCTCGGGTTCGTCCCAGCGGCGGGTGATCAGGTCGACGCAGACGTCGACCGCGCGTTCGGCGTCGGGTGGCAGCCGGTCGTGCCGGGCCGCGGCCGCGTAGAGCTGCAGCAGCTCGCCGAGCGTGTCCAGCTGGAACTGGTTGTTCACGTGGTTGCCGACGATCGGGTTCCCGCCGGGGTAGCCGGGCAGGCGCAACGTGGTTTCGTCCGGCGGGGGCCGGCCGTCGGTGCGGTACGCGGGCAGCAGTGCGTCGCCGTGTTCCAGCACGCGTGCGGAGGTGAATGCGACGGCGTCGTCGAGCAGCAGGTGGCCTTCGGTGACGGAGGCGGCGAGGCCGGCGTAGCACTGGTCGCGCAGCCAGACGTAGCGGTAGTCGTAGTTGCGCCCGGCCTCGGCGCGTTCAGGCAGGCCCAGCGTCGCGGCGGCGACCATGCCACCGCCCGCGGTGGTCAGGCCGCGCAGCACCGCGTACGTGTGCCTCGCGTCGCGCGGTGCGACGGTGTCGTCGAGCCGGGGCACGGCTTGGTGCCAGGTGTGCTCGGTCGCCGTCCACAGTTCTTCGGCGCCGGTGGGGTCCGGCAGGTGATCCGGGCTGATCTCGAGGACGAGGTCGTGGGTGCTCCCGCCCGGCAGCTCGAGGTCCAGGACCAGCCGGCCCTCGCCATCGGACCGGGCGTCCGCGCCACCGCGCCAGCGGATGCGCAGGTCACCCGTGCGCGCGGTCCAGACGCCGGCCGCGTCGCGCGACAGCTCGCGTACCGACCGGCTGCCGAACCCGTCGCGCAGGTCGAGCTGCACCCGCATCCGGACGTCCCGTTCCACGGCCTCGATGCGCCGCAGCACCACGACGCGGCGCGGATCGGCGGGGTAGGCGAGCGCGTCGCGGGATTCGACGACCGTGTTCGTGGTGACCCACCGGTTGTGCCAGATCAGTGTGCCGGGTTCGTAGTAGCCGCCCCACACGCACGTTTCCGCCGGGCTGACGGAGTAGGTGCCGCGGCCGCCGACGAGCGTCGAGAACACGGCGCTGTCGGCCCACCCGGGAGCGCACAGCCACGCGATGTCGCCGCGCGGGCCGCACAGCGCCCCACGCTCGCCGTCGGCCAGCAGGGCGTACTCACGCAGGACGTGCGGCGAGAAATCCTGCCACTCGCTCATGCCCGAGCCCGTCGCCACACACCCAGCGCCGCCAGCGCGCCGCCCGCCGTTGCGAGCAGGCCGTGGTGGCGGCTGGCCCACAGCTGGGCACTGCGCGGGGAGGACTGCAGGTCGAATTCGCCGTGGGCGCCGAAGTCCCGGCCGCGGGGGCCGTCGGCGGGAGCCCACAGGTTCGCGGGCTGATCGGCGGGGGTGGGCTGCCGCGTCTGCTGGGACTTCAGGCCGGTCCGCGCGAGGTACCGGTCGAGGATCCCCGGCGCGACGGCGTTCGCGACGAGCGTGCCGGCCGTGCTGGCGCCGACCCAGTACTCGCGCCGGCGTGGGTGGTCGGCCGCGTACAGTACCGCGTCGGCCGCGACCTCGGGCT
This sequence comes from Amycolatopsis sp. NPDC051903, assembly GCF_044452505.1. Taxonomy (NCBI): domain Bacteria; kingdom Bacillati; phylum Actinomycetota; class Actinomycetes; order Pseudonocardiales; family Pseudonocardiaceae; genus Amycolatopsis; species Amycolatopsis sp. NPDC051903. Next base: position 74,791 of record NZ_JBITBT010000040.1, read on the forward strand.
GGTAGATCGGCGGCACGGGTTGGGCGTGGTGCGGCAGCCGCGACAGCACCCACGAGAACTGCGGGGTGTTGACGGCCGGCAGCTGCACCATCGTCACGCGAACGCCGCTGTGCTCGGCGAGCAGTTCGCACCGCAGCGCTTCGTTGAAGCCCTGGATCGCGTGCTTCGCGCCGCAATACGCGCTCTGCAAGGGAATGCCGCGGTAGGCGAGCGCCGAGCCGACTTGCACGACGGTGCCCCGGTCGCGCGGTTTCATCCGGTTGAGCGCGGCCATCGTGCCGTGCACGTACCCGAGGTAACTGACCTCGGTGACGCGCCGGAACTCCTCGGGCCGGACGTCGGCGAACCGCGCGAACACCGACGTGAACGCGACGTTCACCCAGGTGTCGATCGGTCCGAGCTCGTGCTCCACGCGCGTGGCCGCCGCGTCCACCTGGGCGAAGTCGGCGACGTCCACTTCGAGTGGCAGCGCGGTGCCGCCCGCTTGCCGGATGTCCTCGGCCGCCGCGCTCAGGCCCGTGCGACCGCGGGCCAGCAACGCGACCCGGGCGTGGCGCGCACCGAACGCACGCGCGATCGCCCGCCCGATCCCGCCGCTGGCGCCGGTCACGACCACCACGGGTGTGTCTGCCATGGGAATCCTCCGATCCGTCAGGTGCCCGTGGTGCGAGCCGCACTCGCCCACGCCGCTGCCACCACCGCGTTGACCACCGCCGCTCGCCGCCACTGCTTCGAGGTCGCGGCCAGGCAAGCCATGCTGACGCTGTGCGTGCCGTCCGCGAGCCACGCCCACCGCGCGACCACGCTGTCCGGCCACCCAAGGGTCACGGCCGCCTGCACGAAGTGCCGTACCGCGAGCACCCGCAGCACAGCGGCCACTGCACGCGGCTCGGCCACCCGGGAGACAGCGAGCACCACCGCACCCCAGCCGGTTCGCGCGACCGCGACTCCCCGCGCGTTCACGGTGCCTTCTTCCGCCGTGCCACCACGGCTCCCGCCGCGGCGAGGGCGCCGGCCACCGTGGTTCGCTTGCCTCGTGGCGGTTCCGGCTCGGAAGGCCCGTCGAGGCCCGAGGCCAGCAGCTGCGCGAGGTGCGTGCCTTCGCGGCCGCCGCTGTCGAGTTCGTGGAGCTGGGTGCGGCAGCTGAACCCGTCGGCGAGCACGACGGTGTCGGGGTCGGCGGCGCGGACGCGGGGGAGCAGGACCCGCTCCGCGCAGGCCTCGCTGACTTCCCGGTGCCCCTTCTCGAAGCCGAAGTTCCCGGCGAGGCCGCAACAGCCGGAGCCGAGATGTTCGGCGTCGACAGCCGCGGCTTCGAGCAGGCGCCGGTCGGCGTCCCAGCCCAGGACCGCGTGCTGGTGGCAGTGGACCTGGGCGATCGCGGAGGCGTCGAGGCGCGGCGGGCGGTAGCCGGGGGAGTGGTCGGTGAGGAGTTCGGCCAGGGTCACGGCCTGGTTCCGCAGCCGCCGGACGTCCTGGTCACCCGGGAACAGGTCGGGGGCGTCGGAGCGGAACACCGCGGTGCAGCTCGGTTCGAGGCCGACGACCAGCCCGCCTTCGTGCAGGTGCGGCGCCAGCTCCCGCACGGTGCGCCGCAGGATCCGCTTGGCCACACCGAGCTGGCCGGTGGAGATCCACGTGAGCCCGCAGCACACCGGCGCCCGCGGCATCGTCACGCGCCACCCGGCGTCCTCCAGCACCCGGACGGCGGCGCGGCCGATTCGGGGGTGGAAGTGGCCGGTGAACGTGTCGGGCCACAGCAGCACCGTGCCGCGCGCGCCGTCGCCGGCCGGGCGGTGCCGGGCGAACCACTGCTGCAGGGTTTCCCTCGCGAACGCGGGGATTTCGCGGTCCTCGACGCCGGCGGCCAGCGTCGCCAGCCGCGCGAGGCCCGGAGTGTGCGTGAGCGCGTTGATCAGCGGCGCGGCCCGCAACCGGGTCACCGCCTGCGCCACCGCGGGCAGCCAGCCCATCGTGAAGTCCGACCGCGGCCGCCGCCACGGGCGGCCCTCGTAGTGGTGGGCGAGGAACTCCGCCTTGTACGTGGCCATGTCCACGTCGGCTGGGCAATCCGTCTTGCAGCCCTTGCACGCCAGGCACAGGTCGAGCGCGTCGCGCACCGCTGCGGAACGCCAGCCGTCGCCGATCGGGCTGTCGCCGTGGCCGTGCAGCATCTCGAACAGCAGACGCGCGCGGCCCCGCGTGGAGTGCTCCTCTTCGCCGGTCACCTGGTACGACGGGCACATCACGTCCCCCGAAGACGTGTCGTGCTGCCGGCAGCGGCCCACACCGACGCAGCGGTTGGCGGCCTGCGCGAACGAACCTCCGTCGTCGGGGAAGCGGAAGTAGAGGTTCTGCGGGTCTGCCGGTGACCAGGCGCCGCCGAGGCGGAGGTGCTCGTCGAGCCGGTACGGCGCGACGACCTTGCCGGGGTTCATGCGATCGTCCGGGTCGAAGATCGCCTTGAGTCGCCCGAACGCGGTCACGAGGCCGGCGCCGAACATCTTCGGCAGGAGTTCGCCGCGCGACTGCCCGTCGCCGTGTTCGCCGGAGAACGAACCGCCGAGCGCGGCCACGAGGTCCGCCGCGCGTTCCATGAACCGCCGGTAGGTCGCCACCCCGTCGGCGGTGTAGAGGTCGAACGGGATCCGGGTGTGCACACAGCCCTGTCCGAAGTGGCCGTACAGGCTCGGACCGGTGTCGCTGGCGTAGCCGAATTCCTCGTACAGCGCGGTCAGCTTCCGCAGGTACTCGCCGAGCCGGTCGGGTGCGACGGCCGAGTCCTCCCAGCCCTCGAAGGTGTCGGCCTTGCCCGGCACATGCGCCGTCGCGCCGAGCCCGGCTTCACGGACCTGCCACAGTTCGTTCTCCCGCGCGGGATCGTCGAGGAACGCGACGTCGGCTTCGTGCGGACTGTCGTGCAGTGCGGCCAGCATCCGCTCGGCGCGGCGGTCGACCTCGTCGGTGGTGACGCCGCCGAACTGCACCATGAGAAACGCCCGACCTGCCGGCATGTCCGCGAGCGCCTGCGGGTTCATGTCCTTGAGCCGCTGGTCGCGGATCAGCTTGTGGTCCACGCCCTCCAGCGCGATCGGCTCGTGGGGCAGGATCGCCGGCACGGCGTCGGCGGCGGTGGCGATGTCGGGGTAGCCGAGCACGACCAGCGTCCGCGCGGGCAGCACCGGCACCAGCTTCAGCTCGGCCCGCAGCACCGTGACCAAAGTGGACTCCGACCCCACGAGCAGCCCGGCGACGTCGAAGCCGTTCTCCGGCAACGGGGAATCGAGGTTGTAGCCCGAGACCCGCCGGGGGATCTGCGGGAAGCGGCGGCGGATCTCGCCGGCGTATTCGTCGCGCAGCCGGCGCAGTTGCCGGTAGATCGCGGCGCGCGAATCGCCGCGGCGCTCGATTTCGGCGTATTCCTCGTCGGTGGTCTCGCCGCACCAGAACCGCGTGCCGTCGGCGAGCAGGACCTCGAGCCGGGCGACGTTGTCGACGACTTTGCCGGTGCGCTGGGCGGTGGCGCCGCAGGAGTTGTTGCCGATCATGCCGCCGAGCGTGCAGTTCATGTGCGTGGCCGGTTCGGGCCCGAACCGCAGGCCCGTGCGGGCGAGTTGCCGGTTGAGCTCGTCGAGCACGATTCCCGGCTGGACCACGCACGTGCGGGCGTCTGCGTCCACCGACTCGAGTCGCGTGCAGTACTTCGACCAGTCGAGCACGATTGCGCTGTTGGTGCACTGTCCGGCGAGGCTCGTCCCGCCGCCGCGCGAGAGCACCGGTGCGCCGAACTCGCGCGCAACCGCGAGCGCCTCGACGGCGTCGTCCGGCGAGCGGGGCACGACCACGCCGAGCGGCACCTGGCGGAAGTTCGACGCGTCGGTGGAGTAGGCCGCGCGGGTGCCCTCGTCGAACCGCACTTCGCCGCGAACTCGGGCCCGCAGTGCGTCGCCCAGCGCGGTCAGGTCGACGCTGGGGGCGGCTGGGTGGCGGACGACGGGGTCGGGCAGGTCCAGGGTCATCGTCGGTCCTCCTTCAAACCGCGTACTCAGCCGCGACGTCGGCTCGGAAGGTCAAGCCGTGGCCGGGGGCGGATCGAGACGGGGTGACGGTGCCGCCGTCGGGGTCCAGGCAGCCGTCGAAGAGCAGGTTTTCGACGCGGTCGTGGTCGGCGAACCACTCGAGGTGCCGGAAGTTCGGCGTCACGACCGCGGCGTGCGCCGAGAGGTTCGGCGCGCAGTGGGCGGACACCTCGCGGTTCGCGGCGGCCGCCAGCGCGGCGGCGCGGCGCCATTCGGTGAAGCCGCCGCAGCGCGTGACGTCGATCTGCAGGCAGTCGACGACGGGCACCAGCCGCGCGAAGCCCGGCAGGTCGTAGCCGTACTCGCCCGCGGCGATATCGGGCCCGCCAGGGGTGCGCAGGCTCGCCAGGCCGGCGAGATCGTCGCTGGAGACAGGTTCCTCGAACCACGTGACTCCCGTGTCGCGCAACGGATCCAGCAGCCGGCGCGCCAACCCGGGCGAGTAGGCGCCGTTGGCGTCGACGTACAGCGCCGCGTCACTGCCGAGGACGTAGCGCGCGAGCTCCACGCGCTTGAGGTCGCGGTCGACGCGGGTGCCCCACGCCTCGCCGATCTTGATCTTCACGCGGGGGATCCGCTGCCGCACCACCCAGTCCTCGAGCTGGTCGGTGAGCTCCTCGTCGGTCGTCGTGGTGAATCCGCCGCTGCCGTAGACGTCGACGTCCTCGTGCACGCGTCCGAGCAGGCGGCTCACGGGTACGTCGAGTGATCGCGCGGCGGCGTCCCACAACGCGATGTCCACTGCGGACAGTGCACACGACACCAGCCCGGGACGGCCGAGGTTGCGGATCGCGCGCTGCATCGCCGCCCAGCAAGCCGCGACGTCGGCCAGCGGCGCGCCCGTGATGGCCGGCGCGAGGGTGTGCTCGATTAGCGGCACGCACGCGGCGTCGGCGTACGTCCAGCCGAGCCCCCGCACGGGGCCCGCCGCCGCGTGAACAACGACGATCGTGGTGCTGTCCCACGCGAGGGTCCCGTCGGCCTCCGGCGCCGGCGTCGGTACCTGGCAGGCGCGGGCGGTGACGTTCGCGACCGAGGGCGAGCGGTGGGTCATCGGTCCCGCCGACCCGGCAGGAATTCCTGCACCTTGGTCTTCACGCCTTGCACCACGACGTGCAGCGCCTCCGGATCGCCCTTGAGCACCGCCTCGGCGGCGGACTTCATCTGCTCGAAGGTGGCGTGTGGTGGAATCGGCGGCACCTCCGGATCGCAGCGGACATCGAGTACGGCGGGCTTGTCCGCGTCGAGCACGGTGTCCCACGCGGAGCCGAGCTGCCCCGGCTTGTCCACAGTGACCGCGGTCAGTCCGAGTGACAGCGCGAAGCCGGCGTAGTCGACGTCCGGGAGGCTCTGCGATTCCTCGAACTTCGGGGCGCCGCTCATCGCTCGCAGCTCCCAGGTGACCTGGTTGAGGTCGTTGTTGTGGAACACGCAGATCACGCAACGCGGGTCGGTCCACAAGTGGCGGTAGCGGGCGATGGTGATGAGCTCGGCCAGGCCGTTCATCTGCATGGCGCCGTCACCGACGAGTGCGATCACGGGCCGGTCGGGTTGGGCGAACTTGGCGCCGATGGCGTAGGGCACGCCCGGTCCCATCGTGGCGAGGGTGCCTGACAGCGAGCCGCGCACGTCGCCGCGGATGCGCAGGTTGCGGGCGTACCAGTTGGTGGACGAACCTGAGTCGGCGGTGACGATCGCGTTGTCCGGCAGCCGCCGGGACAATTCGGACACGATGGTCATCGGGTTGACCGGTTCGGCGTCGACGGCGGCTTCACGATCGACGGTGTCCCACCACGACTCGACGTTCTTCTCGACCTTCTGCCGCCACGACCGGTCCTCCTTGCTCGCCAGCCGTGGCAGCAGCGCGCGCAGGGTCGCGCCGGCGTCACCGACCAGGTTGACCTCGGTGGGGTAGCGCATCCCGATGAACCGGCCGTCGAGGTCGATCTGCACGGCCCGGGCCTGGCCGAAGCCGGGCAGGAACTGCGAGTACGGGAAATTCGAACCGACGATCAGCAACGTGTCGCAGTCGCGCATCAGCTCGTAGCTCGGCCGGGTGCCCAGCAGGCCGATGGCGCCGGTGACCCAGGGCAGGTCGTCGGGCAGGACATCCTTGCCCAGCAACGCTTTCGCCACGCCGGCGCCGGTCACCTCGGCGACCTGGCGCACCTCCTCGGCCGCGCCTCGGGCACCCTGCCCGACGAGGATCGCGACCTTCTCCCCGGCGTTGAGCACCTCGGCTGTCGCGTCGAGGTCGGCTTCCGCCGGGACCGGGCGTGGCCACGACGTGCTCGGCGGGCTGGAGGGCACCTGCTTGAACGCGTGCCGCGGCGGGCGGTAAGACTCTTCCTGCAGGTCGGCGGGGATGATCAGAGCAGTGGGGCAGCGCTGGGACAGCGCCGTGCGCATCGCGCGGTCCAAGGCGTTGGGCAGTTGCTCGGCCACGTTGACCTCGACGAGGTACTCGCTCGCGACGTCCTTGTACAGCGCTTGCAGGTCCACTTCCTGCTGGTAGCTGCCGCCCATCGCGCTGCGCGCCGTCTGCCCGACGATCGCCACGACGGGCACGTGGTCGAGCTTGGCGTCGTAGAGGCCGTTGAGCAGGTGGATCGCGCCCGGCCCGGACGTCGCCAGGCACACCCCCGGCCGCCCGCTGAACTTCGCGTACCCGACGGCCTCGAACGCCGCCATCTCCTCGTGACGCGCCTGGACGAACCGCGGCCGGTTGTCCGCCTTCCCGAACGAGGCGACGATGCCGTTGATCCCGTCGCCCGGGTAGGCAAACACCTGCTCGACGTCCCACTCGCGCAGCCGCTGCAGCAGGTAGTCCCCGACGGTCTGAGTCATGACAGCTCCTCGTCGTCGCACTCGCCTACGAGGTCGCTGTACCCGCTTCGGGGCCCTAGCATGCTTGCGTGCCGCAAAACTTTTCATCAGACTCCGACGCGGCGCTCGCCGCACTGCGGGCGATGGTGGCCATCGCGGATTCGAGCGTCGAGCACGCGACCGGGCAGCTGACCCTCACCCAGTTCCGCGCGCTGCGGGTGACGTCCGACCGCACGCCGGTCACCATGAGCCGCGTGGCCGACGAGCTGGCGATGAACCCGTCGACGGTCACGCGGGCGTGTGACCGTCTGGTTTCTCTGGGGCTGATGCAGAAGGCGCAGAACCCCCTGAACAAACGCGAGATCCTCCTCGCCCCGACGGCGAAGGGCCGTCAGGTCGTGGACCGCGTCGACGAGGAACGCCGCCGGGCGCTGGGTGTGGTACTGGACCAGCTCAAGCCCGAGCTCCGCGCGGCTGTTGTCTCCGCATTGGGCCTGTTCGCCGATGCCGCACACGCTGTCGGTGGGTTGGCCACGGCTGCGTTGGGCAAGGATTGATCAGCTGGCGGGCCCAGCCGATGCGGGCGGCACCGGATGCGCACGTCGAACGTGCTGCGCGGGTCGGCGCGGCTGGCCTCAGGCGCACTGACGGTCAGCTGGTTTCGCCGGAGACGTGAGCCGAGCGGCCCCGCACGTTCGCCATTGGCCACACCGAGACGAGTGGTAACGCCGCGATCGGGGGCTGGGCCACCGCGACCAAGCGGCCGCAGCGCACACCGTCGCCGCGCAGGATCAGCGGCCCAGGGCGTTCTGCAACTCCCTACTTCGACATGGTCGAGCGGCCCTTGACGTTGCGCTTCTTCGCCTCGTTGTAGAGCTGCTCCTTGGTCGGCCCGCCCGACGCCCCGGTTCCCGGAGCGCTTCAATATCGTCCTTAGGCATTAGAAGTCGTTTCTGCACCCAACGTCGGCGGTCGAGTTGGCAGGTCGGCCGCATCCATCCTCTCAGCGATCTAATGCCCGCAGTGTCCCAAGTAGTCCATGCAGCGGCAGCAGTTCACTCTCCGACTCGGAGTCCATGTCGGGGTTTAGGTGCATCAGGTTGTTGCGGAACTGCGCCGCCGTTCGCGGACGGTCAAGAAACAGCCGTCGGTCCAGGCCCCATCTCAATGCCTGCCAGGTATGGTCGGCGTCGAACACATATGGGTACTCGCCGATGGTCAGGTCATTTTCCTCCTGCACCTGCCGTCTGCGGTTACTGCGCAGCTGCCCGCGGACCTGGTCAATGCTCACGGTGCCGTCGCCCAGCACCCGGCCGACGATGCGACGCAGCCGGCGCTCGATCTCGGCGACCAGCAGGAATGGGCGGAGTTGGTTGCCGAGCTGGCTCGTGAGATCGGCAGTGGTGATGATGCCCTGAACCCGGCGATTCCGGTCCCTCACGAGAATGAAGCCGCGCCGGTAGACCTCGGGAATCCAGTCCAGCAGGTCGTCGTCACCGTCGGCCTCCCGCGCGCCCGTGATGACCTGCTCCAATGTGGGCGCGTTGCTAGAAAGGTAAGTGACACCGACGCTCTCCCAGGTGATTGCTCCCAGTAGCCGCCGCTCGTCGTCCAGGACCGGCAGTTGCGAGAAGTTATCGATCGCCATTCTGGTCATCGCCACGCTCAACGCCTCGTCCGGGCGTGCGGACGCGAGCGCGACCTCGGCGGAAGGCAGCTGCTTGACCAAGAGTGCGACTGGCTGATCCTCCGGTGCCGACTCGGCAGGCAGCTCTTCCGCCGTCGGCATCACGACTCCGGCATTCGGCTCGGCACCGACAGGCAGAACCGCGATCCGGCTGTTGATATTGCCATCGGTGAACGACGGCTTGGTGGACAAACCACGTTGTGCCAGCTCGCCGCCGATCTGCTCCACGACCGAGGCCCATCGGCAACTGTTCCCCCAGATGCCAAGCAGCTCCCGGGCAGTCAGAGTGACGGTGTCACCACTGTCCTGTGCGGTCTCGACGAGTTATTCTAGCCGCTGTGGTGAGGCCACAGACAGTCCGTCCGCGGACGACTCCGGCGGCCCGGGTCGGTCCTCGCCCTGCTCGATCAGTGCGGCGACACGGCGGGCGGCGTCGTTGCGGCTCAGTTCGAACACTGTGAGCGGGGAACCCATGCTGTCGCGCAGATCGGGCTGAACCTCCTCACGGGGAAGGTCCGTACGGCGCCATTGCACCGGCCGGGTGTGCCGCATTCCTGGCACCGCATCCGCGCGGAAGCGGTATGCACCTGTCACCACACCCAACGCCAGGCCGCGCTGTCCGCCGCCCACGACCGGCATCACCATCAGGTCACCGATGGCGATCTCCTTGAGAAACCGCCAGAGCTGGCCAGTCCAGTTGGCGATGACCTAAGTGATGTCTCGTAACCCGGTTTGAGCTCGGTCGCGCTGATCGTTGATCATGTAGTTGTGCAGGTGATCTCGGCATCGCGTTCGGAAT